>JACPZX010000017.1 GCA_016195325.1 Acidobacteriota bacterium | reverse complement strand
GATCGGACCTCTGGTTGCGCCATGAGAGGGTGACCTCCCACTTGTCGACCCCTCCAGTTTCCGCGGGCGCGCCGGGCACGGGCGCGTCGAGTCTTGCGGCCACTCACCCCTGGGCGAAAGCGGGCCTTGCCTGGAGCATCAGCGCGGCGAGGGCGACGAGCGCGCCTCCGGCCACCCTGTGCGCGAGCTTGAACGACGGCATGCGAGATCCTCCGGGTCCACATGGTTGGTGGTGCCGCCGGTGGAGCAAGCCGCGGACCACGGGAGATGCGGCTCTTGCCTGTCGGGATCGCGTCGAGAACCGCTTGAGGTGGCAAGGCTTGGCGGGACGACGAGTCGGGGAGGGACGGCGCGCGAACCCATAGAGAGTAAGCGCCCCGAGCCGACGATCCTAGAGTCTATGCGCGTCGCGTCGGCGAGCCGCCCCCTCATCCCGGCTTTCGCTTCCCTGCCCCGCCGGCGCCGTGTTCCGGCTCCTTCATGCGGCCCGAGTCCCGGAGAGCCCGCCTCAGGACCCACTCGATCTGTCCGTTGAGGCTCCGGAGGTCCGCGTCGGCCCAGCGCTGGAGCGCCTCGAGCACCGCCGGGTCGACGCGGAGGAGAAACGGTCTGCGCTCGGCCACGGCGCTACTGGTAGAGGGTGCCGGTGTTGACGACGGGCTGGGTCGCGTGGTCGCTGCACAGGACGACGAGGAGGTTGCTCACCATCGAGGCCTTCCGCTCCTCGTCGAGGACGACGATCTTCTGCTCCGAGAGCTTCGCCAGCGCCATCTCCACCATTCCCACGGCCCCCTCGACGATCTTCTGCCGCGCGGCGATGATCGCCGAGGCCTGCTGGCGCCGCAGCATCGCCTGGGCGATCTCGGCGGCGTAGGCGAGGTGGCTGATGCGCGTCTCGATGACCGAGATCCCCGCCTGGTCGAGTCGTTCCTGCACCTCCTTCTTGAGGTGCTCGGCGATCTCCTTCGCGTTGGCGCGCAACGACATGTGCGAGTCCTCGTGGGAGTCGTACGAGTAGCTCGTCGCGAGATTCCGGAGCGCCGCCTCCGTCTGGACGTGCATGAAGTTCTCGTAGTTGTCGACCTGGAAAAGCGCCTCCGCGGTGTCCACGACCTTCCAGACGACGACCGCCGCGATCTCGATGGGGTTGCCGTCGAGATCGTTCACCTTGAGCTTGCTGCTCTCGAAGTTCCGGACGCGCATCGACACGCGCCGGGCGGTGAGGAACGGGTTCGTCCACCGGAGCCCCGGCTGCCTCACCGTGCCGGCGTACGCCCCGAAGAGCTGCATCACCTTCCCCTCGTTCGGCGCCACGACGACGAAGCCGAGGGCGCCGAGGACCACGCCGGCCGCGGTCGTGACGAGCCAGAAGACGATCATCGCGGGCCGGGCGTCGCGGATTCCCGCCGCGACGCCGAGGACGCCGCCGGCGAGGAGCGCCAGCAGGATGGGGATCACGATCAGTCCTGAGAGGGTCGGGCGGGTCGCTTCACGAATCATGGTCTGTCGCCTCCTTGAGCGTGTGGTTGCATAATGATATCACTTTGCAACCACACGTCAAGGGGCGATGTCGTGCGGGGGAGGATCAGTGCGCGGCGGCCTTCGGGTTCCCCTCCGCGTCGAAGACGGCGACCGGGCCGAACGATTCGAGCTCGGCCCGGACCTTCTCCCCGTCCCCGACGACGACGATGGCGGATCGGGACGTGTCGCAGAGGCTCTTCGCGGCGTCGCGCACCTGCTCGGGCGTAACGGCGCCGATCTTCGCGACGTACGTCTCGAGCTCGTCGGCCGGAAGCCCGAAGAAGCGCTGCTCGGCGAGGAGGCCGGAGAGGGCCGCGGGCCTCTCGAGCTGCAGCGTGAAGATCCCCGTGGCGAGCGTCTTCGCAGCGGTCAGCTCGGAGGGGTCCACGGTCTCGTTGCGCACGCGGTCCAGCTGCTTCAGGATCTCCGCCAGGGCGGGCTTCGTGACGTCGGTGCGCACCTCGGTGACCGCGCACCAGTCTCCCGACCGGAGGCGCGTGCGGAACTCGCTGTGGGCGTCGTAGGTGAACCCCTTCTCCTCGCGGAGCACGAGGAAGAGCCGGGACGCGGTCCCCGCCCCCACGACGCCGTCGAGCATGAGAGCCGGGAAATAGAGAGGATCGGTCCGGCGAATCCCGAGAGTGCCGACGACGATGTCGGATTGCACCGAGCCGGGCCTGTCGACGAGGAGGATCCGCCTCGCGGACGCGGCCGGAGGGTCGGGGAACCGAGGCGCGGCGACGGACCCTCCCTTCCAGCTCCCCAGCTTCGCGGTGATCTCCGCGAGGGCCGCCGCCTCCTCGACGTCTCCGACGACGACGAGGATCGCCGCTCCCGGCACGAACATCTTCCGGTGGAACTCGGCGATCGCCCCCCTTTCCATCGCGTCAATCGACGCGTCGGTGGGGGAGGTTCTCGCGTAGGGGGAGCTCCCGTACACGGCGCCCGCGAACCTCTGGCGGGCGAGCCACGCGGGCTGCGCGCGGTTCTGCGCGAGTTCCTGCTTCATGTTCGCCTTCCGGAGCGCGACCTCGGCCTGCGGGAACGAGGGGTTGAGGATCTCGTCCGCCAGGAGCGAGGCCAGCCGCGGGACGAACTCGGAGAGAACGGAGCCGGACACGGTGACCGAGTCGGGGCCCGCGCTCGCCGTCAGGGAGCCTCCGATTGCGGCGAGCTCATCCGCGATCTGGCGGCTCGTCCGCGAGGTCGTTCCCTCCTCGAGCAGGTCCGCCGTCACCTGGCAGATGCCGGGGAGGCCGGCCGGATCCGATGTGGTCCCGAACGGAAGGACCAGGGTCATGTTCACGAGCGGCAGCCGGTGATCCTCGACGACGCGGACGAGCAGGCCGTTCGGCAGCATCGTGTCGTGGATCTTCGGGAGCTTCACCGGTCGGGGCGAGCCGGAAAGCGGTGCAGGGGCCTTCGGCGCGGGCGTCGCCGCGAGGGAGAGAGGCATCGCCGCGAGAAGGGCCGCGGCGATCGAAGTCATCGCCCCGGGGGGAACGCGCATGATCACTTCGCCTCCTTCACGCCGGCGGCCGCCGGCGTCGCGCCGGCCGGGGCCGGCTGGATCTCGATAACCACGCGGTTCGACGCGACGAGGAAGCTCGCCGCCGCCTGACGGATGTCCGAGGACGAGACGTCCAGGAACCTGGGGATGTCGGTGGTCATCCTCGAGGCGTCGCCGTCCACCGCCGCGTAGATGCCGAGCCGCGTCGCGCGGTCGAGGGTGGACGTGAGTCCCCTCACGACCTTCGAGCGGAACTGCACCTTCGCCCGCTCGAGCTCGTCCGCCGGAACCCCCTCCTTCGCGATCCGGTCGATCTCGGACTGGACCTCCGAAACGATGCCGTTGGCGTCGATCGACGGCTTGTAGATGACGAAGAGGCCGTACAGGCCGGGGCTCCGGTACTCGACGTAGTCGCCCAGGGGCATCCCCATGTCCCCCTGGATGGAGACCGCGACTTCCTTCCCCTTGACGAGATCCTGGTAGAGCCGCGAAGCGTTACCTTCGAAGAGGACCCCCTGAAGCAGCGCCAGGGCGTAGTAGTCCGTCGTGCTCCGCGCCGGCCCCCGCCACGCGATGACCACGCCGGGGGTCGGCGCCTGGACGTCCTTGACCGCCCTGCGCACCTCGCCGCCGGCGGGGGGCTCGGTCGAGTCGACGGCGATGGGGGAGGGCTGCCTCGGAATGGATCCGAACTCCCGCACGATGAGCCGCTTCGCCTCCGCGGGATCGAAGTCGCCCACGAGGACCAGCGTCGCGTTGTTTGGCGCGTAGTACGTGGTGAAGAAGTCCTGCACGTCTTTCACCGAGGCCGCGTTCAGGTCGTCGAACGATCCGATCGTCGAGTGCCGGTTCGCGTAGTTCTTGAAGGCGACGTCGGTGAGCTGGTTCGCGAGCGCGTCGGCGTACGGCTGGTTGTCGATGCCGAGCCGCTTCTCCTCCTTCACCGCCTCCTGCTGGTTCTTCAGGTTCTCGGCGTTGATGGCGAGCGAGCGCATCCGGTCGGCCTCGAGCCAGATCGCCAGCTCCAGCCGGTGGGCGGGGAGCTCGGCGTAGTAGTTCGTGTAGTCCTCGTGGGTCGATCCGTTGAAGATCCCGCCGTTGCTCTCGACGTACTTGAAGTACTCCCCCTTCCCGACGTTGGGGGTCCCCTGGAACATCATGTGCTCGAAGAGATGCGCGAACCCCGATCGCCCCGCGGGCTCGGCCCGGGATCCGACCGCGTAGTCGATCGAGTAGGCGATGACGGGGAAGGCGTGATCCTCGGACAGCACCACCTTGAGCCCGTTGTCCAGTGTGAAGGTCGTGAGCGGGACGGACGGCACAGCGCTCTTCGACCCGGCGGCGAGGACCACGGTCACCGGCGCCGCGAGAAGCAGGGCCGCGACCGCGAGCGATCTGATTCGATTCATCGGGTTCTCCCTTGAGCGTGGCGAGGAACGCGCCTCGACGCGTCCCGGTTCACGGGGCACGGCAGCGCGCCCCCGCACGTACGCCGATCCTGCGCTCAGGTTTCGAGCCTTTCGAGACCGGCGGCGAGCGCTGCGCGCACCTCGGCCACGAGCTCCTCGAGGTCGTCGGCCGAGCGGCCCCGCGTCGCGATCGGATCTCCCACCACGACGTCGATGCGCCCGGGGCGGATCCGGAGGGCCCCCTTGGGAAGGACCGCGTGGCTCCCGCGGATGCTGACGGGCACGATGGGCGCGCCGCTCCGCAGGGCCAGGTGGAAGCCGCCCTTCTTGAGCGGCTGGAGAGTCCCGTCGTCGCTCCGCGTTCCCTCGCCGAAGATCAGCACCGAGCGCCCCCGCCGCACCTTCTCCGCCGCGCGCTCGATGCTGAGGAGGGCTCGCTCGCGCCGCCCGCGATCCACCGGGATGAAGCCCGCGAGCCAGATCGCCCAGCCGAATACGGGTATCCAGAACAGCTCGCGCTTCGCGAGGACGCGGTACTGTCCCGGGAGGGCGAGGAGCAGCGCGAGGATGTCTACGTTGCTGGCGTGATTGCACAGGATCACGCACGGCGCGGCGCGCCGCAGGTTCTCCGGGCCGATCGCGCGCACCCTCACGCCGCAGGCGGTCGTGATCGCGAGCGCCCAGGGGCGCGCGAACCAGAGGAGGGGATCTCCGTTCGGGATCAGGATCAGCGCGACGATCGCCAGGACGCCGAAGAACGCGGTGCTCACCGCGATGACGATCGCGTGAAAGGCGATTCTCAGCATGGCGCGCGAGGATACGCGCGGCGCCGCGCCCCCGCAACGCGCAGGCCCGCCCCTTCGACGCGGGCGTCATGTAGAATCGCTCGCTTCGCCGGGAGCGAGGCGCGGGCGATCGGGGGGAGTTCCACTGCGAATCGGCATCGACACGGGCGGCACGTTCACCGACGTCGTGGTCGCGGGCGACCGGGGGGTCGTCTCGTTCAAGGTGCCTTCGACGCCCGCCGATCCCTCGATCGCCATCCTGGGCGCTCTCGCCGCCGCAGGATGGCGGGAGGGATCCGCGGCCCCAGCCGCCGGCATCGAGGTCGTCCACGGCTCGACGGTGGCCACCAACGCGCTCCTGGAAGGGAAAACGGCGCGCGTCGCCCTCGTCACGACCGCCGGGTTCGAGGACGTGCTCGAGATCGGCCGGCAGTCGCGCCCTTCGCTCTACGATCTCGAGGCGACGCGGCCGCCCCCCCTGGTGTCGAGGGATCTGCGGTTCGGGATCCCGGAGCGCGTTCTCGCCGACGGATCGATCCGCCGGCCCCTCGACGCCGGCGCCGTCCGGCGCGCCGCGGAGGCGGCGGTGCGCGCCGGGGCCGACGCGGTCGCCGTCTGCTTCCTCCATTCCTACATCCGGCCCGGTCACGAGGCCGAGGCGGCGCGCCTGCTCCGGGAGATCTTCCACGGCCCTGTCACGATCTCGTCGTCGCTCGTGCGCGAGTTCCGCGAGTATGAGCGGTGCAGCACCGCGGCGGTCAACGCGGCCGTCTCGCCCCTGGTCGGCAAATACCTCCGACGGCTCGAGGGGGGGCTTGAGGCGGGGTCGCTCACGATCATGGGGAGCAACGGCGGCGCGCTCGCTCCGGGCGTCGCCTCGGACGAGGCCGTCCGGACCGTCCTCTCGGGGCCCGCCGCCGGAGTCGTCGCCGCGCGCCGCGCCTGCGCCGCCGTCGGCATCGGCCGGCTCGTCTCGTTCGACATGGGCGGCACGTCGACCGACGTCTCCCTGGTCCCCGATCAGATCCTCCTGTCGGGTGAGACCGTGGTCGCCGGCTATCCGATCCGGACGCCCGTCGTGGACATCCACACCGTGGGGGCCGGCGGCGGCTCGATCGCCTGGATCGATCCGGGGGGGGCGCTCAAGGTGGGCCCGAGGAGCGCCGGCGCCGATCCCGGCCCGGCGTGCTACGGGCACGGCGGCCCCGCGACCGTGACCGACGCGAACCTCTTCCTGGGGAGGATCGTCCCCGAGCGCTTCCTCGACGGGAAGATGGCGCTCGACGCCGCGGCGGCGGAGCGCGCGATCGGAGCGCTCGCCGCGTCGCTCGGGATGTCCCTCGAGGAGACGGCGTCCGGCATCCTCGACGTCGCCAACGTGACGATGGCGCGGGCGATCCGGCATGTCTCCCTCTTCCGCGGGTTCGATCCCGCCGGGTTCGCCCTCTGCGCTTTC
Organism: Acidobacteriota bacterium; assembly: GCA_016195325.1. Classification (NCBI taxonomy): domain Bacteria; kingdom Pseudomonadati; phylum Acidobacteriota; species Acidobacteriota bacterium. The sequence continues at coordinate 98,514 of JACPZX010000017.1, read as the reverse complement.
GGCGGCGCCGGTGGCCTGCACGCGTCGAGCGTCGCCGCCGCGGCGGGGATCGACGAGGTCCTGGTGCCCGCCGAGCCCGGGGTCCTGTCGGCGTGGGGGCTCCTGGCGGGAGACCTCGTCGCGGATCGATCGGAGACGGTGCTCGTCCCCGCGGGGCCCGTCAGCGACTCCGCCCTGAGATCGAGCTTCGCGCGGCTCGCCTCGGAGGCGAGCTCGATTCTCCTCGGGACCGAGCGCCCCGCGTCCGCGGGAGATCGCGTCGTCGTCGAGCGCACCATCGACGCGCGATACCGCGGCCAGTCGCATGAGATCGCAGTCCCTGCGGACGGCGACTGGATCGCCGCCTTCCACGCCGAGCACTTCAGGCGCTACGGGTTCGACCGGCGCGGCGACGACGTCATCGCGGTGACCGTGCGCGTCGCCGCGCGCCTTCCCGTCGCGCCGGTCCCCTTCGCCGCCCCCGAGCGGCGCGAGGCCGGCCGCCGACCGGCGCGCCTCTGGGATCGCGGGGAGTGGCGCGAGGGGGTCTCGATCGAGAGAGGGGGGCTGACTCCCGGAGAGACCGTCCGGGGGCCCGCGGTGGTCACAGAGGCCGGCGCCACGACCTTCGTCCCGTCGGGATCGAGCGCGATCGCGGGGGCCGACGGCTCCCTGCGGATTCGGAGGGCTCGATGACGCTGCCCGTGCAGATCGAGATCTTCCGGAATCTCTTCGCGTCGGTCTGCGACGAGATGGGGGCGGTGCTGAGGCGCGCGGCCTACTCGCCGAACATCAAGGAGCGCTGCGACTACTCGTGCGCGCTCTTCGACGGCGCCGGCCGGCTGATCGCGCAGGGGGACCACATGCCCGTGCATCTCGGCTCGATGCCCGCGTCGGTGCGCGCCGTGCTCGACGCGATGCACCTCGCTCCCGGGGACATCGCGGCGGTGAACGATCCCTTCGCGGGCGGAACCCACCTCCCCGACATCACGATGGTCGCCCCGTACTACGGCTCGGACCCGGAGTCGCCGCTCTTCTACTCCGCGAACCGCGCCCATCACTCGGACATCGGCGGGATGTCTCCGGGCTCGATGCCGCTCGCCTCCGAGATCTTCCAGGAGGGGCTCCGGATCCCCCCCGTCCGCTTCGCGCGCGGGGGACGCGTCGACGATGACCTGCTGGCGATGATCCTCGCCAACGTGAGGACCCCCCGCGAGCGGTCGGGGGATCTGCGAGCGCAGATCGCCTCGCTCGACGTGGGGCGCGCCCGCGTGGCGCAGATGTGCGCGACGTACGGAGAGGCGGCGGTGCAGGAGAGGGCCGCCGAGCTCCACGCGTACGCCGAGCGCGGCACCCGGGCCCTCCTCGCGACGCTCCCCCCGGGAATCTACGAGTTCGAGGACGCCCTCGAGGACGACGGTTTCGGGAGCGGGCCGTTGCCGATTCGCGTCCGCATCACGCTGCGGGATCGCGAGGCGATCGTCGATTTCACCGGCACCGCGCCTCAGACCGCCGGGCCCGTGAATGCCGTCGAGGCGATCACGCGCTCGTCCGTGCTCTACGCCTTCCGATGCCTCCTGCCGGTCGAGGTGCCCGCGAACGACGGATGCTTCGTCCCGATCCGGCTCATCGCCCCGCCGGGAACGATCGTCAACGCGAACCCGCCCGCCGCCGTCGCCGCCGGCAACGTCGAGACGTCGCAGCGCATCGTCGACGTCGTCTTCGGGGCCCTCGCGCGCGCGATCCCCGGGCGGATCCCGGCCGCGAGCGCCGGGACGATGAACAACGTCGCCATCGGCGGGACGGATCCCGCGACGGGCGCCGCCTTCGCGTACTACGAGACCCTGGGAGGGGGCATGGGGGGGCGGCCGGGGAGCGACGGCCTGAGCGCGGTGCACACCCACATGACCAACTCGCTCAACACCCCCATCGAGGCGATCGAGCACGATTTCCCCGTGGTGATCCGCCGCTACAGCCTGCGCGCGGGCTCCGGCGGCGAAGGCCTGAGGCGCGGCGGCGACGGCCTCGTCCGCGAGTACGAGTTCCTCGCGCCGGCGGAGGTGACGGTGCTGTCCGAGCGGAGATCGCTCCGCCCGTGGGGCGCCGCGGGGGGCGAGGCGGGGGCGCCCGGCCGGGACACCCTGGTGGGGCGCGACGGGAGTGAAGAGCGGATGCCCGGGAAATTCCGGGCGCGCGTGGCGAAGGGTGACGTGCTCATCGTGGAGACGCCCGGCGGCGGAGGGTGGGGGAGACGCAAGCCATGAACACCGGGACCTTCGTTTGGATCGTGCGGGCCACCATGCTCGCCGGCGCCCTGTACGATCTCTTCTTCGCCATCTGCATCCTCGCGGCGCCCGCGGCTCTCGCGGGCGCGCTGGGCCTCGAGATGCCGCAGCAGCAGATCTACCTCCGGTTTCTCGGAGTCTTCCTGGCCGGCGTCCCGGCCTTCTACCTCATGCCCGTGCTCCACCCCGGCCGATACCTCGGCAACGTCGTCGCCGCGGCGCTCCTGCGCGCTCTCGGCGGCGTCTTCCTCGTGGTCGCCGTGCTCGGGTACGGCGAGCCGAAGGCCTTCCTCGTGCTCGCGGCGGCCGATCTCGCCTTCGCGGCCGTGCACTACCTTTCGCTCGTTCCGTTCGCCGGGCTCGCGGTGTGGAAGCTCACCGGAGTCGATCTGTCGCCGCGCGGCGCGGCCACCGGAGGTTCCTGACATGGACGTTCTCGTGACGGGTGGGGCCGGGTACATCGGCTCGTTCATCGTGCAGCTGCTCCGCTCCCGCGGGGACCGCGCCATCGTGCTCGACGATCTCAGCGAGGGACACACCCGCGCCGTCGGCCGGACGGATCTCGTCGTCGGCGACATCGTCGATCCCGAGGCGGTCGACCGCGCCCTCTCGCTCGGGGAGGTGCGCGCCGTCATCCACATGGCGGCCTCCGCGCAGGTCGGCCAGTCGATGCGCGACCCGGCCGCCTACTACGAGAACAATCTGGTCAAGTCGATCGCCTTCCTGAACCTCGTGCGGGCGCGGGGCGTTGCGAAGCTCGTCTTCTCCTCGACCGCCGCGGTGTACGGGGAGCCGGTCAGCGTGCCGATCACCGAGGAGCACCCCACGGCGCCGACGAACCCGTACGGGGCGACGAAGCTCGCCTTCGAGCACGCGCTGCGCTGGTACGGCGAGGCCTACGGGTTCCGCTCGATCGCGCTGCGCTACTTCAACGCCTCGGGGGGCGGGCTCCCGGCGGGATCGATGGGCGAGGACCACGATCCCGAGACGCACCTCGTCCCGAACATCCTGCGCGCCGCGCTCGGGGTCTGCGACTTCGTCGAGATCTTCGGGACCGACTATCCGACGGCGGACGGGACGTGCCTGCGCGACTACGTGCACGTGCTTGATCTCGCGGAGGCCCACGTCCTGGCGCTGCGGGCGCTCGACGCGCCGTCCGCGGGGGCGGCCTTCCGCGCGTACAATCTCGGCGCCGATCAGGCGGCGAGCGTGAGGGACGTGATCCGCGTCGCCGAGGAGGTCTCGGGCCGATCGATCCGCGTGCTCGAGGCGGGGCGCCGCCCGGGCGACCCCGCGCTCCTCCTCGCCTCGTCCGCGCGGCTGAAGAAAGAGCTCGGATGGAGCCCGCGTTTCAGCGACCTGAAGACGATTATCGACTCGGCGCTCGCGTGGCATCGCGATCACCCGCGGGGCTACGGCGACTGACGGTCGCCGCCCCCGCCCCGTGTGTCATAATCGCCCGCGATGGGGGAGATCCTGAGGAACGGCCTCGAGGAGGTGGGCGGGGTCGCGATTCTGTTCCGCGCGGCGGTGAGGCAGATCTTCTCCCGCCCGTTCGAGGGCGAGCAGATCCGCCATCAGCTCTTCCAGTTGGGGGTGCGATCGCTGTCGATCACCACGATCACGGCGGTCTTCACCGGCATGGTCCTCGCGCTCGAGACCGCGTACACGCTGGCGCAGTACGGCGCGCGCATGCTCATCGGCAAGGCGGTCGCTCTCTCGATGGTGCAGGAGCTCGGCCCCGTTCTGACCGCGATCGTGGTGGCCGGGAGGGTCGGCGCGGGGATCACCGCGGAGATCGGGACGATGAACGTCACCGAGCAGGTGGACGCGATCCGCGCGCTCGGCGCAGACCCGGTCAAGAAGCTCGTCATGCCGAAGGTCGTCGCCACCTTCCTGATGGTCCCGGCGCTGACGGTGCTGGCGGACTTCGTCGGCATCCTCGGCGGGCTCTTCATCAGCGTCATGGAGCTGGGCCAGTCGGGGTCGTACTATCTGAGGCAGGTCGTCACGACGCTGAGCTTCCGGGACGTCTTCACGGGGACGGGCAAGACGCCGGTCTTCGCGCTCATCATCGCGCTCGTCGCGTGCTACAACGGGCTGCGCGCGTCGGGGGGCGCCGACGGCGTCGGCCGGGCGACGACGCGCACCGTGGTCACGGCGTCGATCGCGATCCTCGTCTCCAACTTCTTCCTGACGAAGCTCTTCTTCGTCGTGCTCTGAGGGGCCGGTGGCGGAGCCCTTCATCCGGTTCGAGGACGTCAGGAAGTCGTTCGGGCCGAAGGTGGTCCTCGACGGCGTGACGCTCGACGTGCCGAGAGGCGAGACGATGGTCGTGCTCGGCGGGAGCGGCACCGGGAAGAGCGTGCTGCTCCGGCACGTCATCGGGCTGCACCGGCCGGACGGAGGGCGCGTCTTCGTCGACGGGGACGACGTCACGGACTACCCGGAGGAGCGGTTCATGGCGGTGCGCCGCAAGGTGAGCATGCTCTTCCAGGCCGGGGCCCTCTTCGATTCGATGAACGTGTATGAGAACATCGCCTTCGGGCTCAGGGAGCACACGCGGATGACGGAGGAGGAGATCGGCGCGCGGGTCGCCGGGAAGCTGGAGCTCGTGGAGCTCCCGGGGGTGGAGGCGCTGACGCCCGCGGATCTTTCCGGAGGCATGCGCAAGCGCGTGGCGCTCGCGCGCGCGATCGCGCTCGAGCCGGCCGGCCTGCTCTACGACGAGCCGACCACGGGGCTCGATCCGATCACGGCCGGGGCCATCAACCATCTCATACGGAATCTCCAGCGCGCCCTCGGGGTCACGGCCATCGTCGTGACGCACGACATCGACAGCGCGTTCACGGTGGGGGATCGCATGGCGTTCCTGCATGAAGGGAAGCTGCTCTTCACAGGCACCGTGGCGGAGGCCCGGGCCAGCGCGGAGCCCAGGCTCCGCGCGTTCCTCGACGGTGCGCGACGGGGAGGTGACCGATGACCGGACCGAAGCGCGCCGGACGGGACCTGAGCGTCGGCCTGGTCCTGACCGTCGCGGCCCTGATCTTCGCCGTGGGGCTCTTCGCCATCGGCAGCGAGAGCCGCCTCTGGTCCCGGAAGGTCGCGTACAGGATCCGGCTCGCGAACACCAACGGGCTCCAGGTCGGCTCGCCGGTGCGGCTCGTCGGGGTGCAGGTCGGGACGGTGACGGAGGTGGTCCTCCCCGAGGACCCTCAAAGGAGCGACATCGACATCGTCCTCAAGGTGGACCATGCCGTCGAATCGCGCATTCGCCGGGACACGACGGCCACGCTCAAGGTCCTCTCCCTGCTCGGCGGCGACAAGTTCCTGGATCTCACCCCCGGGAGCGCGCGGGAGCCCGTCCTCGAGCCCGGGTCGTACATCCAGGTGCCCGAGGGGATGGGGATGGAGGAGTTCCAGGCGCTCGGGGCCTCGATCGCCGACGATCTCCAGGGGATCACGAAGGGGCTCAAGGTGATCCTCGACCAGCTCCAGAACCGCGAGACCTTTCTCGGCTCCGCCCTCTTCGATCCGAACTTCGGGAAGGAGACGATCTCCAGCCTGAAGGAATCCGTCGCCACCACGAACTCCATCCTCGGGAAGGTGGACCGGGGGCAGGGGCTGGCGGGGCGGCTGCTCGCGGACCGGGAGCTCGCCGACACCACCGTCGCGCGCGTCGAGACCTCGCTCGGTCGCATCGAGGCGATCCTCGGCCGCCTCGCCGACGAAAAAGGCGTGGCGATGCAGGCGCTGGCGCCCGACGGATCCGTGAGCCAGATTCTAGCCAATCTCCAGGCGACCACCGGGACGATGAAGGGCCTCGTCCAGGAGATCCGGGACGGGAAGGGCCTCGCCGGTCGCCTCGTCACGGACGACGAGGTCGCGGGCCAGGTCCTCGGCGATCTGAAGAAGGTCACGGAAAACCTCAGGGAGATCACCGAGAAGCTCAACCACGGGGACGGGACCGCCGGAGCGTTCATCAACGACCCGACCCTCTATCGAGATCTTCAGGACGTGCTGCACGGGGTCCAGAAGAGCAAGATGATGTCGTGGTTCGTCCGGCACTATCGCGAGAAAGGAGAGAAGGAGCGCTTGAAGGATCCCAACAACGACGGCACGACGAAGCCGGAGCCCGTCTCGCCGGAGGGGCTGTGAAGCGAGCCGCGGGGAACGGCCGGAAGATCGCCGACGACCTGCGCGCCAGGGTGGACTCGAGGCGCGCGCAGATCGGAATCCTGGGCCTGGGGTACGTGGGCCTGCCTCTCGCGCTGGAGTTCTCGCGGCAGGGCTTCCGGGTCCACGGCATCGACGTCGACGCAAGAAAGGTCGACTCCCTGAAGCGGGGGCGCTCGTACGTCCAGGACGTCTCGTCGAAGGCGCTGCGGGAGGCGCTGGGCGCCGGCAGGCTCAGCGCGACGTCGGATTTCGAGATCATCCGGAAGCTCGACGCGGTCATCGTCTGCGTGCCGACTCCGCTCCGCAAGACGCGCGATCCCGACATCTCCTACATCGTCTCGGCTCTCGACGAGATCGCGCCGCGCGTCCACCGGGGGATGCTCATCGTCCTCGAGTCGACGTCGTATCCCGGGACCACCGAGGAGATCATGCTGCCGAGCCTCCAGGAAGGGGGCCTGCGGGCCGGCGTCGATTTCTTCCTGGCCTTCTCGCCGGAGCGCGTCGATCCCGGGAACGCCCGGTACGGGATCCGCAACACCCCCAAGGTCGTCGGCGGGATCACCCTCGCGTGCGGCCGCATGGCGGCCCACCTCTACCAGCAGGCGGTGGAGAGGGTCGTCCCCGTGAGCTCGGCGCGCGCCGCCGAGATGATCAAGCTCCTCGAGAACACGTTCCGATCCGTGAACATCGGCCTGGTGAACGAGATCGCGCTCATCTGCGACCGGCTCAAGCTCGACGTCTGGGAGATCATCTCGGCGGCGGCGACGAAGCCCTTCGGCTTCATGCCGTTCTACCCCGGGCCGGGTCTCGGCGGCCACTGCATCCCGATCGATCCCCACTACCTCTCGTGGAAGCTGCGGACGCTCGACTACCAGGCGCGGTTCATCGAGCTGGCGGCGGAGGTCAACGGGCAGATGCCGAACTACGTGCTCGGCAAGGTGGTCGACGCGCTGAACGTGCGCCGCAAGGCGCTTCGCGGCGCGAAGGTGCTCGTCGTCGGCGTCGCGTACAAGCGGGACACCAACGACACGCGCGAGTCGCCGGCCCTCGACCTGATGCGCCTGCTGCGGGAGAGGGGGGCCGTGGTCCGGTATCACGATCCGCACGTGCCGGCCCTTCACGGCGGCTCCCATGGCCCGGCCGCGACGTCGGTCCCGCTCACGCGCGGATCGCTCCGGGGCCTCGACTGCGCGGTCATCGTCACCGATCACGCCGACGTCGACTACCAGAGAATCCTCGACGGAGTGCCGGTTCTCGTCGACACGCGCAACGCCACGCGGAGCCTCAAGCGCGGCCGCTCGAAGCTCGTGAAGCTCTGAGGGGGCCGCAGCCACGGGAGGGGGATCGCACGTGAGCACAGTGCTCGTGACGGGGGGCGCCGGGTTCATCGGCTCGCACCTCTGCGAAAGGCTGCTGGCCCGCGGGGATCGGGTCGTCGCTCTCGACAACTTCGATCCCTTCTACGACGAGGCGATCAAGCGCGACAACGTGGCCGCCGCGCTCGCGCATCCGCGCTACCGCCTCATCACGGGGGACATCCGGAGCGCCGCGACCGTCGACGAGGTCCTGGGCGCGGAGAGGTTCGACGTCGTCGTCCACCTCGCCGCGCGCGCGGGCGTGAGACCGTCGATCGCGGAGCCGGCCCTGTACAGCGACGTGAACCTCACGGGCACGTCGGTCCTGCTCGAGGCGTGCCGGCGGCACGGTCCCCGTCGCTTCGTCTTCGGGTCGTCCTCCTCCGTCTACGGCGACGCGAACAAGGTCCCGTTCGCGGAGAGCGATCCGGTGACCCATCCGGTCTCCCCCTACGCGGCCACGAAGGCGGCGGGGGAGCTCCTGTGCTATGCCCACCACCACGTGCACGCCCTCGACGTCACGTGCCTGAGATTCTTCACGGTCTACGGCCCGCGCCAGCGCCCCGAGATGGCGATCCACAAGTTCGCGCGCGAGATCCTCGAAGGGCGGCCCCTTCCCCGTTACGGCGACGGCTCGACCGAGCGCGACTACACGTACGTCGACGACATCATCGAAGGCGTCGTGAGGGCGATGGACAGGGTCTCGGGGTTCCACATCTACAACCTCGGGGAGTCGCGCCGCGTGCCGCTCTCTTCGCTCATCGCGATCCTCGAGCGCGAGATCGGGACGCCGGCGAAGATCCAGGCCATGCCGAACCAGCCCGGGGACGTCCGCATGACGTGGGCGGACGTCTCGCGCGCGCGCGAGGAGCTGGGGTACGACCCGAAGGTGCCCATCGAGGAGGGGATCCGGCGCTTCGTAGCGTGGCTGAAGGATCGGCGGCCGGGAAATCGCGCCGGGGTCGTCTCCTCTTGAAGGCCTCCGTCGTCATCCCGGTCTTCAACGAGGTCCACACGGTGCTCGTTCCTGGCGGGGCCCCACCGCGTTCACCTTTTCTGGCATTATGCCGGCAATCGCTTTCTGACGCTCCTGAGCAACATGCTCTCGAACATCAACCTGACCGACATGGAGACCTGCTACAAGGTCTTCAGGCGCCGGGTCCTCGACGGCCTGAAGCTGCGATCGGATCGCTTCGGGTTCGAGCCCGAGTTCACGATGAAGGTCGCGCGGCGGGGATGGCGGATCTACGAGGTCCCCATCTCCTATCACGGCCGCGACTACGCTCAGGGAAAGAAAATCGGCTGGAAGGACGGCGTCGCGGCGATCTGGTGCATCGTCAAGTACCGCTTCGTCGACTGACGCGCGCGAGGCCCGAGGGGACGCATCGAATGAACATCGCCGTCGTGGGAACGGGGTACGTCGGGTTGGTGACCGGGGCGTGCTTCGCCGAGTTCGGCGTCCACGTGACGTGCGTGGACAAGATCGAGGAGAAGGTCCGCGATCTGAAAGCCGGCAGGATGCCGATCTACGAGCCCGGCCTCGAGGAGATGGTCGAGCGCAACGTGCGGCAGGGGCGATTGAGCTTCACGACCGATCTCGCCACCGCCGTCGAGCAGTCGCTCGTCATCTTCATCGCCGTCGGCACCCCGCCGGACGAGTCCGGCGCCGCCGACCTGACCTTCGTCCGGGACGTCGCGCTCGCGGTCGCGCGCCACCTCAACGAGTACAAGGTCGTCGTCACCAAGAGCACCGTCCCGATGGGAACCGGATCGATGATCCGCAAGCTCATCGAGGAGAACCGGAAGTCCGAGATCGCCTTCTCGGTCGCCAGCAACCCCGAGTTCCTCCGCGAGGGGGCCGCCGTGGAGGACTTCATGCGGCCGAACCGAGTGGTGATCGGGACGGAGGACCCGCAGGCGACGGCCATCCTGAGGGATCTGTACCGCCCTCTCTACCTGATCGAGACGCCGTTCCTCACCACCGACGTCGTCACGGCCGAGATGATCAAGTACGCGAGCAACGCCTTCCTCGCGACCAAGATCTCCTTCATCAACGAGATCGCCAACCTCTGCGATCGCATCGGAGCCGACGTCCACGACGTCGCTCGCGGGATGGGGCTCGACAACCGGATCGGCCGCAAGTTCCTCCACCCCGGCCCCGGGTTCGGCGGCTCGTGCTTCCCCAAGGACACCCAGGCCGTCGCGCAGATCGCGCGCAACCGCGGGTACCGCCTTCGCATCGTCGAGGCCGTGATGGAGGTCAACGACCAGCAGATCGGGGAGGTCATCGGCAAGGTGCGCGATCTCGTCGGCGAGCCGAAGGGGAAGACGGCCGCCCTTCTCGGGATCTCGTTCAAGCCGAACACGGACGACATCCGCGAGTCGCCGGCGCTGCGGGTCGCCGAGATCCTCGGGGAGTGGGGGATGAAGATCCGCGCGTACGATCCGGTGGCCATGGAGGCGGCGCGCAAGGTGCTGAAGGGTGTCACCTTCGCGCAGAGCGAGTACGACGCGGCGGAGGGGGCGGACGTCCTCGTCGTCGCCACCGAGTGGAACCAGTTCCGGCAGCTCGACCTCGGCCGCCTCAAGAAGGTGATGAAGTCCCCGGCCATCGTGGACCTCCGGAACATCTACGAGGTATCTGAGATGTCGCGGCTCGGTTTCAGCTACCGCTGCGTGGGCCGGCCGGGGGTCGACGCGGGCAAGCGCTGACGGGCCGGAACGCGAGGCCGGCGGGAGGATCCGTGGGGAAACTGTTCGTCGTCACCGGCGGGGCCGGCTTCATCGGCTCGAACATCGTGGAGCGCCTGCTCCGCGAGGGGGAGCGCGTCCGCGTCGTGGACAACTTCGCGACGGGACGGCGCGAGAACATCGACGCGGCGAGCCGCGCGGCAGGAGGCGCGCGCCCGGAGATCCTGGAGGGAGATCTCGCGGACGTCGAGGTCGCGCGTCGCGCCGTGGACGGCGCGTCGTACGTCCTGCACCAGGCCGCCATCCCCTCGGTGCCGCGATCGGTCGCCGATCCCGTGCGGACTCACGCGGCCAACATCACCGCGACGCTCAACCTCCTCCAGGCGGCCCGCGAGAAGGGCGTCGAGCGGTTCGTCTACGCCTCGTCCTCGTCGGCCTACGGCGACACGCCGGTCCTGCCCAAGGTCGAGACGATGCCGACCTCCCCGCTGTCCCCCTATGCCATCCAGAAACTCGGAGGGGAGCAGTACGCGCGCGTCTTCCACGCTCTCTACCGTCTCCCGACGGTCTCCCTGCGATACTTCAACATCTTCGGGCCCCGTCAGGATCCCGCCTCCGAGTACGCCGCCGTGATCCCCCGGTTCATCACGATGATGGCCGCGGGGAAATCACCGACGATCTACGGCGACGGAAAGCAGACGCGCGACTTCTGCTACATCGACAACGCGGTCGACGCGAACCTCCTCGCGTGCCGGGCGGGGGACTCCGCGCTCGGCCGCGCGTTCAACGTGGCGTGCGGGCGGCGGATCTCCCTCCTCGATCTCGTCCGCATCGTCAACGGCATCCTCGGCGCCGACGTGGCGCCCAGGCACGATCCTCCGCGCGCGGGCGACGTCCGCGATTCGCTCGCCGACGTGTCGGCCGCGCACGAGCACCTGGGGTACGACCCGAAAGTGCACCTCGAGGAAGGTCTGGCGCGGACCGCGGCTTTCTTCGTCCCGCGGATGCGTGCATGAGGAGGGGCTGAGTGGGAGGGCGGGAAGCCGCCTTCGACGCCGGGATTCTCGGCCTCATGATCCTCATCGTCACCGGGGCGCCCCTCGCTCTCGGGGCGGTCCAGCCCCCGGTCGCCGGCGCGCTCGAGTGGGCCTGCCTCGTCCTCGTGCTGGTCTGGGTGGTGCGGTGCGCGTGGGTCCCGCCCCCGAGGGACGCAGGTCCCCCCCGGTTCTCGAGGTTCGGCCTCTTCGGGCACCGCCTCGTCTCGAGCGGGGTCGAGCTTCCCGCGCTCCTTTTCGCCCTGGTCGTCGCGGCGCAGCTCGTGCCGCTCCCCTCGGCCGTCGTCCGGCGCGTGTCCCCCGCGGCCGGCGCCGTCTTCGCCGCGTCCCTGCCCGGATGGGACGCCGGGCACGTCGACTTCGCCGGCACGGGATCGTTTCTCGCGGGCGCCGAGGGGGACGCGGTGGTGCGCCGTCTCCTCGACGCTCCCGGCCCCCGTTCCGAGGGGCTCGGCGCGGCGGCGTCCACGTTCCGCCCGCTGAGCATCTACCCGTTCGCCACCGCCCAGCGGCTGGCGATCTTCGTCTCGCTGCTCGGCCTGTTCGTCGTCGCCGTCAACTTCCTCGTCGTGAGGCGCCGGGTGGCTCTTCTCACGCGCTGGCTCGTCGTCCTGGGATTCGCCATCTCCGTCTTCGGAATTCTCCAGAGGTTTTCCTGGAACGGGAAACTGTACTGGTCGATCGACGTCGACTCCGCGGCGGCTCCGTTCGGCCCCTTCATCAATCGCAACCACTTCGGCGCCTTCGTCGGGATGATCATCCCCATCGCGGCCGGGATGCTGCTCGACCAGACCCGTCGCCTCGCGGGTCCCGCGGGCGGCCGCGGGCTCTTCTCGCTGGCGGCGCACGGGCCGGAGCCCTTCGCGCGGCTCCTCCTCGTCTCCTTCGTCGTCGCGGTCATGGCCGGGGCGCTGGTCCTCTCCGCGTCGCGCGGAGCGATCCTCGCCCTGGCCTGCGCCCTCGCGCTGTCGGGGGCGGCGATGGCGGTGCGCGGGAGAGTCGGGAGGACCGAGGCGCTCGTGGCCCTGGCCCTCGTCGGCGCCGCGGTGGCCGTCTCGATCTGGCTCGGCGTGGGCCCGCTCGCCGAGAGGCTCCAGGCCTTTCGCGAGGTCGAGTCGGAGCCCTCGTTCGTCTCCCGGTTCGTCGGCTGGCGGGCGACGCTCCAGATCGCCGCGGCCTACCCGATCCTCGGGACCGGCCTCGGGACCTTCTCGGAGGCGTGGGGCTCCGTCTACCCTGCCGGGACGTCGTACGCGTGGCATGAGGCGCACAACGACTACCTGCAGCTCGCCTCCGAGACCGGGATCGTGGGCGTCCTCGTCTTCCTCGCGGGAGCCCTCGTCTTCGCGAGGAGGTATCTCGTGCCGTCGATCACCGGGGCCCGGGCGGGCGAGTCGTACGCATCGCGAGGCGTCGGCGTCGGGGTGCTGATGGTGGCGATCCATTCCCTCGTCGATTTTCCGCTGCAGATCAACGCCTGCGCCGTGCTGCTCGTGACGATGACCGGTCTGCTGGTCGCGACGCGGCTCACGGCCGAGGAGAGCGCATGAGCGTCCCGTTCCTGGACCTGACACGGCAGCACGGCCCGCTCCGCGGAGAGATCGACGCGGCGCTCTCCCGCGTGCTCGACTCCGGGCAGTACATCCTCGGGCCCGAGACCGCGGCGCTCGAGCGCGCGCTCGCCGAGCGCTGCGGCGTGCCGCACGCGATCGCCGTCGCCTCGGGGACCGACGCCATCCTACTGGCGCTCGTGGCGCTCGGCGCCGGCCCGGGCGCCGAAGTCGTGACGACGCCCTTCACCTTCATGGCGACCGGGGGGGCGGTGGCGCGCACGGGGGCGCGCCCCGTCTTCGCCGACATCGATCCGGAGACGTACAACCTCGATCCGGCTCTCGCCGAAGCGGCGGTGACGCCGCGCACGCGGGCGCTGCTCCCGGTCGATCTCTACGGGCTGTGCGCCGACTGGGCGCGGTTCGAGGGTCTCGCCGCGGCGCGCGGTGTCGCGCTCGTGGAGGACGCGGCGCAGTCGATGGGCGCCCGGTGCGACGGTCGGCCGGCCGGCGCCTTCGGCGATGCGGCCGCCTTCTCCTTCTATCCGACGAAGAACCTCGGCGGGATGGGGGACGGCGGGCTCGTCACGACCCGGCGGGCCGATGTCGCGGAGAGGATCCGGCTTCTTCGGGCGCATGGGGACGCGGGCGGTTACGATCACCGTGAGGTGGGGATGAACAGCCGGCTCGACGCCTTCCAGGCGGCGGTGCTCCTCGTCAAGGCGTCGCGCCTCGACGCCTGGAACGACGAGCGCAGGAGGATCGCGGCGCGCTACACGCGCCGGCTGCTCGATCTCTTCCCGGGCGGGGAGGGCGTGGGGCGGCGGGGCGGCCGCGCGGGCCCGATCGTTCCGCCGACTCCGGCGCCGGCGGGAAGCCTCCCGATTTTTCACCAGTACGTCGTCCGCGCCGAGCGGCGCGCGGAGCTGATGACCCACCTTCGCTCGAAATCGATTGGATGCGCCGTCTACTACCCGACGCCTCTTCACCTCCAGCCGTGCTTCCGCGACCTGGGATATCGGAAGGGCTCGTTCCCCGAATCGGAGAGGGCGGCGGCTGAGGCCCTCGCGCTGCCGATCTTCCCGGGGCTCACCGAGGCGGAACAGGACGAGGTGTGCGGGGCGATCGACGGCTTCTTCCGGGGGAGGGGGTGAGCGACCGGGGCGCGCGTCGGCTGGCATTTCCCGCGAGCCCGCCGTCTCGCTCCGCTCCCGGCCCCGGGATCCGCTGGGCGGTCACCGCGATGGCTTTCCTCGTCGCCGCCGGCGCGGCCTGGCTGCAGTTCGATCGAGGGTGGGTTGGATGGGAGGCGTCCCGTGGAGCCGAGCTCTACAACTCGGGGAAGCCCGGCCCGGCCTACCCCTATCTCACGCGCGCCGTGTCGCGAACGTCCCTCGCCGCGAAGCCGTGCCTGGATCTGGGCGATCTCGCCGTCTGGACGGTGGACGACGGAGCGTTCCAGCATTTCTACCGGATCGACGACGCGCGGACGCTGCTGCGGCTCGCCTTCCTGTCGTACGCGGAGGCTCTCAATCGGCAGCCGGGCTCGGCCAGGGCCTGGGCCGGGCTCGCCGAGGTGTTCAAGAAAGAGCGATCGCTCCGGCTGAAGGACGAAGCGGTCGACCTCGACGCCCTCTCGGGGGAGCGGCCGCAGAGCCTCGACGCCGAGGACCGCCTCGTCGTCGCGGCGTACTCGCGGTCGACCCGCCTCGAGCCCAACAACTACTTCTACCACGCTTACCTCGGAGATTTCTACGACGGACGCGGCCTGAGGCGGGAGGCGCTCGCCGCGTACGCCCGATCGATCGAGATCATGCCGGACCTGTCGTGGCACTACTACCTGCCGAAACAGGACGTGCCGGCGGACCTCTACGCCGCCGCGCGCGGAGCGCTCGAGAGGGCGCTCGTGTCGAACCACCTCTTCCTGCGCGAGAGGGTCTGGCTCAATCTCGCGGATCTCGCCGAGAGGGCGGGCGACCACGACACGGCCGTGGACGCCTACCGCCAGGCGATCGCGGCGGCCGCGGATCCGTCGCCCTACATGCAGCTCCTCGGAGAGCTCCTCTTCGGCCTGAAGCGATACGACGAGGCGGAGAAGGTTCTCAAGGACTCCATCTCCCGCCAGAGCCTGCAGTCCCGAACCTCCGGTCTGGTGTACGCGCTGCTCGGAAAGTGCGCGATGATGCGGAACGACCAGCGCGAGGCGGTCGAGTACCTGAAGCAGGCGCGATGGCTCAGCCCGACGGTGGCGTACATCGGCGTCGAGCTCGGCCAGGCGTACGAGTCGCTCGGGATGCTCGCCCAGGCGGAGGCGGAGTACGAAGCGGCCATCCGCCTCGAGCCGAACAAGGCCAGCGTCTACGCCGAGCTGATCGCCATGTACCGCAGGACGCACCAGATCAGCAAGGCGATCGCGCTGGCGCGCCGGCTCGTCGAGATGTTTCCCGACAACGAGATCTTCAAGGACCAGCTCCGATCCCTGAACCGGGAGATCGGTCGGCCAGAGGCCGGGTAGGAGAGGATGCCGGACATCTATCACGTCATCATGGCGGGCGGATCGGGAACGCGCTTCTGGCCCGCGAGCCGCAGGTCGAGGCCCAAGCAGTTTCTTTCGCTCTCGGGCGAGGCCTCGCTGATACGGCAGACGTTCGATCGCTGCGCTGCGTCGGGGCCGGCCGGGCGGATCCTCGTCTCGGCGGGGGAGGAGCATCGCGCGGGAGTCATCGCGGCGCTCCCGGAGCTTCCCGACTCGCGTTTCATCGGCGAGCCGGTGGCGCGCAACACCGCCCCGGCCGTGGGCCTCTCGGCCCTCAGGCTGTCGCTGATGGATCCCGGCGCGATCGCGGTCTTCTGCCCGGCGGATCACGTCTACTCCCGCCCGGGGGCGTACGCCGAGGCGATCGCGACGGCCGCCGAAGTCGCCGCGGCCGGCGACCATCTCGTCACTCTGGGGATTCGCCCGGCACGCCCGGAGACCGGCTACGGGTACATCGAGGCGGGCGAGGCCGGCGCGTCAGGCTCGCTGCGGGCGCTCCGGTTCATCGAGAAGCCCGACGCGGCGACCGCCTCGACTCTCGCGGGCTCCGGACGCCACTTCTGGAACGCCGGGGTCTTCGTGTGGCGGGTGGCGTCGATCCTCGACGCGATCCGCCGCCATCATCCGATCCTGCACGACGGTCTTGAGAGAATCCGGGCCGCGCTCGGCCCCGCCCTCCCGGAGGCGGCGGACGATCCGCTGGCGCGCCCGGCCGTCCGGAGCGCCGTCCGCGAGGTGTTCGCCTCGCAGCCCTCGATCTCGATCGACTACGCCGTGATGGAAAAAGCCCGGAACGTTCTCGTGGTTCCGTGCGACGCGGGGTGGAGCGACGTCGGATCCTGGGACGCCGTGGCGGAGCTCGGCGCGCCGGACGACGCCGGCAACGTCCTCGACGAGGAGGTGCTGGCGATCGAGTCGAGCGGCAACCTGGTGCGTTCCGGCGGGAAGGTCATCGCGCTCGTCGGGGTGAGCGACCTGATCGTCGTCGACGCGGGCGACGCCCTCCTCATCTGCCGCCGGGGCTCGTCGCAGAAGGTCCGAGACGTCGTGGCCGCGCTCTCCCGGAGGGGTCGCCCGGACCTACTCTGAGCGATCAGAACTTCAGGACGACGTCGCCGGTCGAGGAGGTCACCCAGACGTTCGCGCCGTCGTACACCAGCCCCTCGGGGGCCGTCGCCGCCGGGTAGATGGCGATCAGCGAGCCGTCGCTCGCCCGCAGCTTGTAGACGTTGTTGCTGAACTTGTGCGAGACCCAGATCGACGACCCGTCGTACAGCGACCAGAACGGGCCGTTGCCGACGGGTATCGTCGCGAGGACCGCCCCGTCGCTCACCCGCAGGCGGGTCACCGTGTTGTCGTTGAAGTTGCACACCCACATCGACGCGCCGTCGAAGGTCGCGCGCAGCGGGACGGCGCCGACGCCGTAGGTCGCCAGGATCACGCCGTCGGACGGCCGCATCACCTGGACGGTGTTCGCGTTGCCGTTGGCGATCCAGATATTCACGCCGTCGAACGTCACGCCGCGCGGCGAGAGCCCCGTCG
The DNA here is from genome assembly GCA_016195325.1 of Acidobacteriota bacterium. Classification (NCBI taxonomy): domain Bacteria; kingdom Pseudomonadati; phylum Acidobacteriota; species Acidobacteriota bacterium. The sequence goes on along the minus strand of JACPZX010000017.1, from coordinate 81,342 downwards.
CGAACGTCCCCAGATTGGCGCCGTCGCTCGCGCGCAGCTTCGTGACCGTGTTGTCGGTCTGGTTCGGGACCCAGATGTTGGTCCCGTCGAACGCGTGCGCGGTGGGCCCGCGGCCGGTGGGGTAGTCGGCGATCTTCACGCCGTCGCTCGCCCGGACCTTCGAGACGCTGTTCCCCCCGAAGTTCGTGACCCAGACGAACGCGCCGTCGGTCAGGACCGCGAAGGGGGACTGTCCCGCCGCAAACGTCCCCTGGTTCTGGCCCGTGGCGACCGACAGCCGCTCCACGCTGCTGTTGTTGAAGTTCGCGATCCAGATGTATTGCCCGTCGAATGCCCCGCCGATCGGGTGGGCGTGCGTCACGTAGGAGATCGGGATCTGATTCGACTCGTACCAGCGGAGCGCCGCGATCGCCATCGGATTGAACGGGGTCCCCGCCGGTCCGGTCGGCCCCCCGGGGCCGGTGCCTCCGATCGGGCCGTCGGCGCCCGTGGGTCCGGCGGCCCCCGGCGCACCGGCGATCCCCTGAGCGCCGGCGCTTCCCGCGGTCCCCGTCACCCCCTGAATCCCGTCGGGCCCGGTCGGCCCGGCGGCCCCCGCCGGCCCCGCGTCGCCCGCGGTCCCCGGAATCCCCTGGAGACCAGGAGATCCATTCGCACCCGGGGCCCCGTCCACCCCGGGAAGCCCCTGAGGCCCGTCCGATCCCGGGATTCCATCGAGGCCCTGAGGTCCGGTCGCCCCCACCGGGCCCGGCGTCCCCTGCGCGCCCGCCGCTCCCTGGGCGCCGACCTTCGCCACGAGATCGACGTGCAGCGCCGGCGCGTGGCTGGTGGTCACGTCGTCCCGGCTGTCGAAGGCGACGGCCGCCCCCGACGTCGAGACGATCGCGATGCCGTGGTTCGGCACGACCCCGTCAATCCAGGATTTCACGAGCGACGTGACGTCGACGTCGACGAAGGTGCCGAGCGCGCCCGGCGCGACTGTGAACGTGGAGACGGCGGCGCCGAGGGCGGGCGATGAATCGAACGTGATGCCGCTCTCGGTCCAGGAGTCTCCCACCGGCCTCACTTCGAAGGCTCCCGCGGCCATCACGCTCCGGACGAAGAGGCGGACGCGGGCGAGGCCGACGTCCGCCGATGTGATCCCGCCGGGAAGCGTCGACATGTCGAACTGGAGGAATGCGGTCTGGAGCGGAGAGAGGGAGACGTCGAGCTCGGGGGCGGCGCCGAGCTGAATCGCGGAGGCGAGCGACGACGTGTGGGCGTCGGCGAACGCGGGGGCCCGCGCCGCAAGCGCTCCGTCCGCGAAGAGAGTGGCGGCGAGCGCGACGGTCGCCGCGGCGACGAGAGAGGGGTATCGGGCAGAGTACACCGATCCGCCGGCACCCCCCATTCCAAGCTCCATTTTCCGCGGCGCGCGCCGCGACTACAGCTTCGAGACTGTGTTGCTCAGCGAGTTCGAAATCCAGAGGTTGACGCCGTCGAACGCGATCCCCTGGGGGGCGGACCCGACGGAGTAGGTGCCGATGAGCGAGCCGTCGCTGGCGCGGAGCTTCGTGACCGAGCTCGCGCCGCTGTTCGTGACCCAGATGCTCTGACCGTCGTAGCCGATCGCGAGCGGCTGCGTTCCGACGTTGAATGTGCCGAAGACCACGCCGTCGCTCGCCCGCACCTTCGACACCGTGTTGTCGTCGAAGTTCGCGCTCCAGATGTACACGCCGTCGAAGGTCAACCGCACAGGCCGCGCCCCGACGTTGACCGTCTGGGTCACGGTGCCCGCCTGGTTCAGCTTCATGAGCGTGTTGTCGTTCGCGTTGGTGACCCAGATGTTCGCGCCGTCGAACGCCACCCCTCTCGGTGAGACGCCGACATTGAAGGTGCCGAGGATGACGCCGTCGCTCGGACGGATCTTCATGACGGTGTTCGAGTTCTGGTTCGCGATCCAGATGCTCGTCCCGTCGAAAGCGACCCCCGTCGGACCGCTGCCGACGATCACCGTCCCGACGACGACGCCATCAAGAGACCGCACCTTCGAGACGGTTCCGCCGCCGAAGTTCGTCACCCAGACGTTGGCGCCATCGTACGCGAGTCCGAGGGGGTTGTTCCCTACGGTGGAGTTACTCTGGAACGCCCCGGTGCTGACTCGGAGCTTGGTCAGGGTTCCGCTGTCGAAGTTCGCGATCCAGACGTTCAGGCCGTCGAAGACGACCCCCGTCGGCTTCGCGGACGTGGCGAAGGCGATCCCGCTCTGGACGGCCTCGAACCAGCGCAGCGTGGCGATTGCGAGGAGGTTCTGTGAGTTTCCCGACGGCCCCTGGGCGCCGATCGGCCCGATGGGACCTTGCGACCCGGTCGCGCCCGCGGGCCCCGTGTTGCCGGCAGGTCCCTGCAATCCCTGCGATCCGGTCGGCCCGACCGGCCCCGGCAGCCCCTGAGCTCCCTGCGCGCCCTGCGATCCGGTCGCGCCGGCAGTCCCGGTCGGCCCCAGCGGTCCTGCGATTCCCTGGATTCCCTGAGCGCCCGTGGCCCCCGCCGGTCCGGCCGCGCCCTGCGGCCCTGCGATCCCCTGGACTCCCTGGGGTCCCTGAAGGCCCTGCGGCCCCGTCGCGCCGGCCGGCCCGCCGGGGCCGGTCAGCCCGTTGGCCCCCTGAGGGCCCTGGGGCCCGACGAAGACGAGATCGAGAAAGGCCTCGTGGCTGGTGGTCGTGTTCTCCTTGCTGTCGAAAGCACCGGCCGGCCCACCGGTGCCCGAGACGAGCGCGATCCCGTCGTTCGACACGGATCCCGCGAGCCACGCGCTGACGAGCGCCGTCACGTCGGCCGTCATGTACGAGCGCGCGGAGGTGGCGTCGATGTCGAAGGAGGTTTCGACGGTTCCGAGGGCGGGAGCCGTGCTGAACGTGATCGACTCCTCGTTCCAGGGAGCCATCACGCGCTGCACGTTGATCGTTCCCGGGCTCGTCACCTTGCTCAGCCAGATCTTGAGCGTCGCCTTGGCGACCCCGCCGCCGGTGATCGCGCTGGGAAACGAGGAGAGATCGAACTTGAGGAAGGAGGTCGCGGCTGGGCTCTGCGACACGAGGACGGAGGTCTTCGCGCCGAAGTGCCCGGTCGGGGACGCGGACGAGACGTGCGCGTCGTCCATGAGCGTCGCCTCGATCGCCAGAGCGTTTCCTCCCGAGACGAAAGCCGTTGCGATGAAACCCAAGGTCAGCCCGATCACGCGTCGGTGCATGGAAAGCAGGTCCACGATACCTCCTGACACCCGGTTCAATTCGCCCCGGCCCCGCGGTGACTTGCCGCAGGCCGCGGCCCCAAGATCATACCCCCACAGGGCGAGAACGGGAGATGAATATTGGCCAGGAGCCCGCGCAGCGCTAGGTTTCAAGCCACGTCTGTCCCGAGAGATGTAACTTCCAACCCGGAAGCGTTGAAGCGGGCAGATCCCCCACCGATATCCAAACGGTCATCGTCGTTATCCAGGCGGCGCGAGGTGTCGCGTGCGCTTCCCGGGAGCGTGACGAATCCCCTGCGTAATGGGAGAACTCATTCAACCCGCATGCCAGGAGGTTACAGGCGTGTCATCCCGCGGCGGGCCGGCGGAACACCCGGCGCGCGAGCCGCTCGGCGGGACGAAAGCGCCCGCGGAGGAGGTCTCCGAGAAGGGCCAGATCGTCGTCTCGAACCGCGGGCCTGACGATCAGGATGAAGAGCCCCGCGCCCACCGCGGCGCCGATCGGCGCGGAGAAAATCGGCGCGCCGAAGACCCGTGGGACGAGGATTGCCGCCGCGAGAACGGCCGACCCGGCGAAGGTGGGCGCCAGCGCCTCGACGTCGTAGGCCGGCGCGAGGTACCGCGAGAGCTGGCGGTGAGCGTACGCGAGCCCGACGAGGAGCGAGACGACCCTCGCCACCGCGATCGCCGCCGCCGCGGTGATGGGCGGCGCCCCCGCCGCCGCGCCCGCGCCGAGGAGCGAGGTCATGATCGCCAGCTGGGTGAGCCCCGCGACCAGATTGTGCTTCAGCCTGTCGAGGGGCGCCCCCAGGACGTACACGTACCCGGTGACGAGATTGAAGGCCGCGTAAGGGGCGACGGAGAGCGACAGCAGCGCGAGGACGAGCGTCGCCGGTCGATACCGATCTCCGCCGGCGAGCTGCAGGTAGAATCCGCTGAGGGCCGCCGACGCCACGGAAAACGGCAGGAAGACCAGGATGAAGTAGCGGGACGCGGCCCGGAGCGAGCGCGAGACGGCCTCCCCCCCTCGGGATCGAAGCTCGGCCACCTTCGCGAGGACCGGGTCGATCGACGAGGCGATCATCTGCTGGTAGTACTGGATGAAGCGCTTCGCCACGAAGTACAGCGAGAAGACCTCGGGCGACAGGAAGACGCCGACCAGAAGCTGATCGGCCTGGGTGTAGAGGTACCTGAGGTACCCGTCGGCGTAGAACGGGACGGAGTAGCGGAGCAGGGGGCCGATCGACTGCCGGCCGCTCGGGCGGGCGAGGAGATCGCGGATCGACGCGAACGTGACCGCGATGCCGGCGAGCGTCCCCGCGGCGTACCCGAGAAGGTATCCGGCGAGCCCCCTCCCGGAAGGAGCCATCAGGAAGAAGAGCGCCAGGGAAGCTCCGCGCTGCGCGATCGCGCAGAGCACGTTCGCCCTTCCGTAGGTCCGGAACCGCTGGAGGGCGACCTGCAGCACCTGGTTGGCCTCGAAGATGTTCCAGAGGAAGACCCCCGCGGCGACGATGCGGATCTCCGGCACGAAGGCGTCGTCCTTCAGGAAGAGAAGGCTGATCGGGCGGGAGGCCGCGAAGAGAATCACCGCGACGACCGCGGACACGGACGCGTTGATGAGGAGCGAGGTCCGGAGCAGGCGCGACGCGCCGTCCAGATCCTGCTGGCCCATCAGGGCCGGGAGCTCACGTGTGCACATGGTCAGCAGCCCGAGCGAGCAGATCATCGACTGAGTGACGCAGAGCGAGCTGTAGACGGCGAAGACCGCCATCTCGCGGAGCGAGAGGAGCCGCGTGCTGACGGCGATGAAGATCATCGCCAGCCCGGCGACGACGAGGCGCGCGGACAGGAGTGTGACCGTGCCGGCGGCCACCGCGCGACGCACGCCGGGGGTCAAGCCGGCGCCATCCCTTCGTAGAGCTTCATGAACTCCCGGGCGACGGCGTCCCACGAGTGCCGGCGCATCGCGGCGTCGCGCGCGGCCGCTCCGAGGCGCTGGCGCTCCGCGGGATCCCCCAGCATCTGGACGGCGGCGTCGACGAACGGCTGGCGCTCGCCCCTGGGGTAGAGTCGGCCTGTCACGCGATCTTCCACGAGCCTGGGGAGATACACGGCCGCCGGGACGAGCACGGCGCGGCCGCACGCCATCGCCTCCAGGGCGACGAGGGAGAACGATTCGTCGAGGCTCGTCAGGACGACGAGATCGGCCGCGGCGTAGATCTCCGCCATCGCGTCGTGAGGGACCTCGCCCGCGATGACGACGTCGGGGCGGATGCCATCGGCGCGGAGCCCGGCCCGGGCGCACCGTCGGACGAACTCGGAGCGTGACGGCCCGTCCCCGGCCACGACGAGCCGGGCGCCCGCCACCCTCTCGCGGATTCCCGCGAACGCCTCCGCGAGGAGGGGGAGGTTCTTGAGGGGGACGAGCCTCCCGGCGAACAGGACCACGCGGTCGTCGCCGAGGAGCCCCAGCCTCTCCCTCGCGGCGGGCGGCACCGGCCGGAAGACTCCGGTGTCGACCCCCGCCGTGACCTCGTGGATGCCGGCCCGGAAGTTCTCCCGAAGATAGGGAGCGACGGCGCCCACACCCGCCACGTGGCGGCAGCGGCCGATGAGCGCCCTGTGGGTGAGCGAGGGGGGGCCGGGGAAGAGGACGAGCGACGGGATGAAAAGCTCCGACTCGAGGCGATGCGCCAGGCGGGCCAGCCCGGTGACGTGAACGACGTCCGGCCGGGGGAGGCCGGCCCGGATGAGGCGGAACGCCGCCCGCTCGAACCATCGAAGGTCCAGATCCAGGAGTCGCCAGCCGGCGTTTCCGAGGCGGTGGGCCGTCGATCTGAGATACGGCGTCCGGGCGTAGCGCGTCGGAATCCCCTCGATGGGCGCTGGGGTTGGCGAGAGGGCCGGCGTCCCGGTGATGATCTCGAGCTCCGCGCCCGCCGAGCGAAGGGCCCGAGCGAGGCTCAGGTCGTAGATTTCGCCCCCGCCGCGGTGGATCGCGGCGAGTCGGTTGACCAGCGTGACGCGCATCCGGGCCATTGTAGTGCCGTTCCGCCGTGGAGTCGGCGGGCGGGCTCCGCGTGCCACAGGTGTGACGCTCCCGTTGCGCGGCGTGGGTATCCGTTATAGATTGAAGTAGTTATGGGGAGCGGGGCCCGCGGCGGGGCGGACTTCGTCAAGTGATGGCGGACGCGCTCCTGCTCGTCTGCGACTTCAACGCGCGCGGTGGCACGCAGACGCAGGTGATGGAGCTCCTCGCGGCGCTCGATCGCCGGGCCTGGTCGCCCACTCTCTGCGCCCTTCATCTTGATGACGCCCTCAAGAGACATCTCGCACCGCTTCGCGTCCCGATCGTCGACCTCCATCTCCGGGGATGGTTTCGCCCCGCGACGCTCTCGGCCGTCGCCTCCGTCGCCTCGCGAATGCGCGCGGACAGGGTGCGCGTCGTCCACGCCTTTCTCCGCGACGGGAATCTCTTCGGCGCCGCCGCGGCGCGCCGGGCCGGCGTTCCGTACATCACCTCGGTCCGCAACCTGGACCTCAGGAGGCGCCCCCTCGATCTCGCCCTCAGCCGATGGGCTCATCGGGGCGCGGCCGCGGTGACGTTCAACTCGCGGCAGGTGCGCGATCTCGTCGTCACGCGGGAGCGCATCCCCCTCGCCCGGACGAGGATCATCGCGAACGGCATCGGCGAGGTCCCCGCCGCGACGGACCAGCCGGCCGGCGCCGATCCATGGCCGGCGGAGGCGTCGCCGCGCCTGCTGTGCGTCGCGTCCCTCTCGGCCAAGAAGGGGCATCCCTACCTCCTCGAGGCGTTCTCGCGACTTCGCCGCACGCACCCCGGCGCCGCGCTCGTGATCGCGGGGTCGGGGCCCGAGCGCCCGTCCCTCGAGGGGCGCGTCCGGGCGCTCGGGCTCGCAGGCTCGGTCATCCTCGCCGGCCATCGCGACGACGCCCGCGCGCTGCTCGCACGCGCCGACCTCCTCCTCCTCGCCTCGATCGAGGAGGGGATGCCGAACGTTCTCATCGAGGCGATGGCCGCGGGGATTCCCCAGGTCGCCACCGGCGTGGGCGCCGTTCCCGAGACGATCGACGAAGGCATCACGGGGTACGTCGTCCCCCCGCGCGATCCGATTCTCCTCGCCTCACGCGCGGAGAGGATTCTCTCGGACGGAGATCTGAGACGTCGCATGTCCGCGGCGTCGCGCGAGCGATTCACGCTCCGCTTCGGACGCGACCGGATGGCGCGAGAGCACGAGGCGCTCTACGTGGCCGTGGCCGGGGGGGGGCGATGAAGACCCTCGCGCTGGCGTTCCCCGGGCGCGAGCGCCTCTCGAAGCGGCGGATGATCGCCGGGCTGATTCTCACGGGGGCCACCCTCACGATCCTGTTCGCGATGGTCGTCCTCAGGCTCTCGATGCCGGGGATCCTCCTCGGCGCGGCCCTCGTCGCGGCCGCGGCGGCGACGGTCCTCTTCCCGGAGGTCGGCCTTCACGCGCTGATCCTGAACGCCGTCGTGGGCCTGGCGCACCTCGCCGATCTCCCGCGCCTCGGCCCCCTGTCCGTCCCCATCGCCTTCGAGCTGATCCTCGCGGCCGCCTTCGCCGTCCAGGTGGCGATCGGCAGGCGCCGGCTCCACGTCGGCTCGCTCCAGCACCTCCTGTTCGCGGCCCTCACGTTCTGGGTGGTCGTCTCGCTGCTCGTGAACGGCCGCGTCACCGAGGAGAACCTCGACGCGATCCGCAATCTCTACCTCGTCCGGCTCCTCATCTTCTTCCTGGTCACGAGCCTCTTCGTGGGCGAGAGCGCCATGAAGCGGCTCGTCGGCGTTCTCACGCTGGCGAACATCGGCCTCGTCGTCGCGTCCGTGGGCGGCCGTCTCGGCGTCTTCGGCCAGGAGAAGGTCGTCATCTCCGAGAAGATGCTGAGGACGACGGGCATCGTGCACAACCCGAACAACCTGGCGTTCGAGCTGACGACGATGCTCATCCTCGCGGTCTTCTCGTTCTTCGTCGTCGAGCGGCGCTGGCTGAGGACGGCGCTCCTGCTCCTGGCCGTCGCCGACGGCGCGGTGATCCTTTCGACGCTGTCGCGATCGGGCTTCATCTCGATGGCGGCGGTCCTCGTGTTCATGTTCTTCAAGGTCACCCGCAGCGCGCGCGTGATCGCGATCGTCCTCATCGTCGCCGTCCTCGGCGGCGTGGCCTCGCAGACGAATCTCGTGAAGCGGTTCCAGAGAATCGACGAGATCAAGGACGTCGATCGGTTCAAGATGGCGGTGATCGGCCTGAACGCCGCGAAGGCCAACCCCGTGTTCGGCGTCGGGATCGGCAACTTCCTCCGCGACTTCGATCGATACGACACGGTCAACTTCCGCCGGCACCTTCCCACGCACGACATGTACCTCGACCTGTCGGCGCAGATGGGGTTCCCGGCGCTCATCCTCTACCTCGCCGTCCTCGGGATCACCTGGCGGGGTCTGCGGAAGATCGAGACGCGCCTCGAGGCGCGCGGCGACCGCCGCTCGTTCCTGTACATGTTCGGCCTGGCCGTGCAGTGCTTCCTCGTGAACCTGTGCGTCTTCGGGTTCTCGGGAGACGTCGAGTTCGAGTACAGCGTCTTCATCATGCTGGCTCTCGGCATCCTGCTCCGCCAGAGGTTCGACGAGATGGAGGCCGTCGCGGCGCGATGAAGAGCCTGGCGGACCGCCGGCGTGCCTCGATGATGATCGGGGCCCGTTACTACACGCTCGCCCGCCATCGCGACACGCTGCTGAAGGCGGCGATCGCCGACAACCTGCCGAGGGAGGGCCGTTTTCTCGACGCGGGGTGCGGGAAGAAGCTGATGCTCGCGCAGATCTTCAGGGACCGCTGCCGCCTCGCGGTCGGCGTCGATCTCGAGGCGATGGCCGAATCGGGGCCGGGGGCGAGGGGGGTCGTCTCGGACATCGGCGCGCTGCCGCTCGCGGCCGATGCGTTCGACGTCATTGCGATGCGATCGGTCTCCGAGCACCTGGCGGATCCGGTCGCGGCCTTCCTCGAGATCGCCCGCGTCCTCCGGCCGGGCGGCGCCGCGATCGTGCTGTGCCCCAACAAGTGGTACTACTCGTCGATCCTCGGCCGGCTCGTCCCCGAGCGCATCGCGCCCTGGGCCCTCCGCACGATCTTCGGCAAAAACGTGTACGACAACTTCCCCACGTACTACCGCGCGAACACCCGGCGCGCCCTGCGGGCGCTGGCCTCGAGCGCGGGCCTCGCGCTCGAGCGGGCGACCCCGTGCGAGCACCCTCCCGACTATCTGAAGCTCTCCCCCTTCCTCTACCGGCTCGGCGTCACCTGGGATCGCGTCACCTCGCGCTGGCCTCCGCTCCATGGACTCGCGGTCTCCTACCTCTTCGTGATGAGAAAGCCGGTGAGGCCTTGACGCGGAAAGTCGTCCTCGTGATCGGCCAGCTCCAGCAGGGGGGCGCCGAAGGGCAGCTCGCGCTGCTCGCCCGCGGCCTCGCCGGAGCCGGATTCGTGCCCGCCGTCGCCTGCCTCTCCGAGGTGGCCGAGCCGCACGCCTCGAGCCTCAGGCGCGACGGGATCGAGGTCACGCTTTTTCCGCGGCGGGGCCGCCGCGATGTCGCGCGCGTGAGGGGCCTCGCCTCGATGCTCCGGGAGACCGGCGCTCATCTCGTCCACTCGTTCCTCGTCGGGGCGAACGCCTACGCGTACGCCGCGTCGCGGCTCGCGGGGCTCCGCCGCCTGATCGTCTCCTCGCGCACGACCATGCCCATCCCCTCGCGAGCAAGCCGGCTCGTCCACTCCTGGGTTTTCCGCAGCGCGTCGAAGGTGATCGCCAACGCCGAGTCGGTGAAGGAGTTCACCTCGGCGTACTACGGGGTTCCCGCCGCCTCGATACGCGTCGTGCGCAACGGGGTCGACACCGCCGGCGCGCGCGCGGCCGCCGGAGATCGCGCGGCGGCCCGCGCCGAGATGGGGGTGCCGGCCGAAGCGGTGCTCGTCGGGACGGTCGGCCGCCTGTCGCGGGAGAAGAACCTCGATCTCTTCGTCGACCTCGCCGCCGCCCTGGCGCGCGAGAGCCCGTCCACACGGTTCGCCGTCGTGGGAGACGGCCGGCGACGCGACGCGCTGGCGCGATCGATCCGCACCGCCGGGCTGACGGAGCGCGTCGCGCTCCCGGGCGCGCGCTCCGACGTGCAGAGGCTGCTCGCCGCGATGGACGTATTCGTGCTGACCTCCGACACGGAGGGACTCCCGAACGCCGTGCTCGAGGCGATGGCCGCGGGGCTCCCGGTGGTCGCGACGCGCGTCGGCGGGGTCGGGGAGCTGGTCGCGGACGGCCTCTCCGGCCATCTCGTGCCTCCCGGGCAGATCGTTCCCCTGCTGACCGCGGTCCGCGCGCTGGTCGCGGACCCCGGCCTCCGGGCGCGCCAGGGGAGCGCGGGACTCGGGCGCATCGCATCGGATTTCGGCGTCGCGCGCATGATCGAGGCGACCGCAGGAGTCTACGAGGAGGTCCTGTCCACGTGAAACGCGTCGCGATCCTGTGCGAGGTCCTCCACCCGCCCCTCGACGAGGGGGTCCGGATCTTCGCGGCGGAGATCGGGGCGGCGATGTCCCGGCGGCGGGAGGTCCTTCTCCTCGGCGAGCTCGACGCCGAGGTGAAGGGGATGGCCGTCCACGGCGTCCTGCGCGACCGCTTCTTCGTCGGATCGGCGCTCTCCCGGTCGATCGCGTCGTTCGCCCCCGAGGGAATCGTCTACATCCCGTGGACCTCGCTGACCCCGCGCACCTTTCTCAGGACGGCCGTCCTGCGGCGCCGCGCGCCGTCGGCCCGATTGGGGGTCGTCGCCCTCCAGCCCCGGGATCCGGGATGGCTCATGCGGGTGGGAGCCCGCCTCGGCCCCCCCGATCGCCTCTTCGCGCTCGGCCCGTCCGTCGCGGCGCTCTCGGCGCGGCTCGGGCTCGCCTCGACGCGGCTCGAGGGGGGCGTCGACACGGCGCGCTTCCGCCCCCTCGGCGACGCGTCGAAGAGCGCTCTCCGGCGATCCCTCGGCCTCCCCGCGTCGGCGTACATCGCCCTTCACGTCGGTCACCTCAAGGAGGCGCGCGGCGTGCTGGCCCTCAAGTCGATCCAGGCGATCCCGGGCATGCAGGCGCTCCTCGTCACCAGCACGAGCACGCAGGGTGACGCCGACGTCCGCCGCGAGCTGCAGCAGGCGGGGGTGCGCGTCGTGGATCGCCACCTCGCGGACATCGAGGAGCACTACCGCGCCTCGGACTGCTACGTCTTCCCGGTCCATTCGTCGCTCGACGCGATCGAGCTGCCGCTCTCCATCCTGGAGGCGATGGCGACGAACCTCCCGATCGTCACGACGAGATTCGGCGGCGTCCCCGCGCTCCTCGACGGGGCGGGAGCGGGCGTCGTCTTCTTCGAGTCGGAGGCGGAGCTGCCGCGCGCGGTGCTCGGCATGCGCCAGGATCGCCCCGCGCCGGAGCTGAGGCGCCGCCTCGAGCGGCTGACGTGGGACGGAATGGCGGAGCAAATCGTGAAGAGCCTCGAGGCCGCCGTCCCGGCTCCCCCGGCTTCGCGGGAGGCGCGGGCTTGACGGACCCGGCGGTGATGCGCGCCGCGGTGGCTCTGGCGCTCGGGATCGCTCCCGGGGCAGGGGGCGCGCGGGCCGCCGGCGATCTCTCGGCGGAGGAGTCCTCGGCCGTCGTCTCCCTCCTGGCCTCGAACAAGGTGTCGCTCCTCGCGCTCTTCGAGGCCGGAGAGGGCGCCGATCCGCTCCGATCGGCCGTCGCCGCCTCGCCGGCCGGCGCCGCGACGATCCTCTCGGCGCGCGCCCGCAGGCAGGAGCTGATCGACGCGTATCGTCCCGTCGCCGAGGCGCTCGCGGCCTCCGGGATCCGTCCCGTCCTCTTCAAATCTGCGGCCCCCTTTCCCTACCTGAGCAGCAATCTCGACGTGCTCGTTCCCCCGAGCCGCTTCGAGGAGAGCGCGCGGATCGTGGCGGCCCTGGGACACATCCGTTTTCCGCACTACCGCGAGGACCACAAGCTCCTCTTCCGCACGTTCGAGCGCGGCCGGCCTGGCCTGAGCGTGCACCTGCACGAGTGCGTCTCCTGGGGAAAGATCGTCGTCGCCGACGGCGAGGAGGTGGCCGCGCGTTCGGTGGGCGGGGAGGAGCCATGGCTCCGCGTCTCGTCGCCCGCGGACGCGCTCACCGCGACGCTCGCCCACTCGATTCTCGAGACCGACGAGGTGCGCCTGAGCGACCTGCGCACGGTCCGGCGGTGCCTCGCCCGCGGCGCGCGCGTCACCGACTTCCTCGCGGAGGCGAGGGAGCGCCGGTGGGAGGCGGCCGCGTCGTCGTCGCTCTTCCTCTACGACGCCGTCTGCCGCGCGGCCGGGGCCGGGCCGCTCATCGAGGAGGCCGATCGCGATCGCGCCGTGGACGCGTTGGCTCGCTCCGCATGGGCGCGCCGATCGATCCGCCGGGTCGTCCCCACGGCGGGAGTGGCGCTCCCGCACAGGACGCCGCGCTGGTTCTCGAAGGGGCATCTCGTCGCCCTGATCGCCGGGGACGACCGGCGGGAGCCGGATCGCAGGGTGAGGGATCTGGCCGCGAGCGGGTGGAACCTCGTGGCCAACCGGCTCGCGATCCGATGCCGCCCCGCCCAGCTCATCACGATCAGCGGTCCGGACGGCGCGGGCAAGAGCCGTCTCGCCGAATCGGTTGAGCGGACCCTGAGGCTGTGCGAGGTTCCCGTCGCGCGACTCTGGAGCCGCGGCGGCTTCTCGCGGATGGCGGTGTCCGGGAAGGCGCTCGCGCGCCGCGTCGCGAGCGGCCGGATCCCCGCGGCGCGCGACGAGGAGGCGAAGCGGGCGTTTCTCTCGGGACGCTGGAGGCGGAGCCTGTGGACCTGGGCCGTCGTGCTCGAGCAGGCGGCGTCGCTCCAGCGGGCGCGGCTCGCGCTCGCGGCCGGGCGGACGATCATCTGCGATCGCTACGCGTACGACGCGCTCGCCGATCTCCTCGGCCGCTCTCCGGACGGCGGGCGATCCCTGCCCGCGCGGGCGGCCGGCTTCCTCCTCGGGGCGGCTCCCGCGCCGGACATCGCCTTCCTCATCGACGTGAACGCCGAGATCGCGCACGCGCGGAAGGAAGACGGGACGACGCTCGAATCGCGCCGGCGCCTCGCGGGCGCCTACCGGACGATCGCCGGCGCGGCCCCGTTCGTGCGCCTCGACGGGGATCTTCCCTTCGACGAGATGGCGCAGCAGGCGATCGACGCGTCGGTGCGCCGGACGTTCGACGCCTTCGCGAGAGATCGCGCATGAAGGTCGCGTACCTCGTCTCCCTCTTTCCGAAGATCTCCGAGACGTTCATCCTGCGGGAGATGCAGTCGCTCCGCGAGCGGGGAGTCGAGGTCGCGGTCGTGTCGCTGAAGAGCCGGCGGGAGCCCCTCGCGCATCCGGGCGCCCGCGAGTTCGAGGCCGATACCATCTACGCCGACGGCGCGGGCCCCGCCGCGGCCGCGTTCGTCTCGTCTCTCGCGACGCGCCCGCTCGCCTCGGGCGGCGCGCTGGCCCGGGTGACGGCGGGGTCCCTGGCGACCGCCCCCGCCGAACTAGTGAAGTCGCTTCCGCTCGTCGCGGTCGCGGCTCGCGTGGGGCGGCTGCTCAGGGCGCGGGGCATCGATCGCGTCCACGCCCACTGGGCGACGTACCCCGCCCTCGTGGCCTGGGCCGTCCGGAGGCTCGAGGGGATCCCGTACTCCCTCACGGCGCACGCGCACGACATCTTCGCGCCGAACCCGCTCCTGAGGCGCAAGATCCTCGAGTCCGACTTCACCGTCACGATCTCCGAGTCCAACAGGAGGCACCTCGAGCGCGCGTGCGGCGCGGAGGCGGCCCGGCGCCTTCGCGTCGTCCACTGCGGCGTGCCGCTCGGCGAGTACCCGGTGAGGGAGGCGCTTCCCGCCGGTCCCGTGCGCGTGATCTCGGTCGGGAGGCTCGTGGACTACAAGGGGTTCCCGACGCTGCTCCGCGCGATCGCGACGCTGCGCGACCGCGGCCGCGACGTCACCTGCGAGATCATCGGTGACGGGCCGCTCGAGGCGACGCTCCGCCTGCTGATCCGCGAGTTCACCCTCACGGATCGCGTCGAGCTGACGGGGTCCCGCCCGATGGACGAGGTGCGGCGGACGATCTCGGCGGCGAGCGTGTGCGCCCTCGCGTGCGAGCGGGGACGGGGCGGCCTGATGGACGGCATCCCCGTCGTGCTGATGGAGGCGATGGCCCTCGGCGTGCCGGTGGTCTCGACGCGGCTCTCCGGCATCCCCGAGCTCGTCGAGGACGGAAGGACCGGGCTCCTCGTCGAGCCGGGGGACGCGCGCGCTCTCGCGGATGCGCTCGACGCGATCACGACGGACCTCCCCCTCGCCGCTCGGCTCGCGGGCGCCGCGCGCCGCCACGTCGAGGATCACTTCGACATCGCGAAGAGCGCCGACGCGCTCCTCGCGCTGATGCGCTCGCCGCCCGCGGGAGCGGCTCGCTGATGGCCCGCGCCGCGTTCGCCGCGTTCGCGGGGCTCATCCTCTACTCGTACGCCGCCTATCCGATGATCCTCTGGACGCTCGCGGTCCTGTTCGGGAGGAGGAGCCGCGCCGACGAGGCGCACACTCCCTCGGTCTCGGTCCTCGTCCCGGCGTACAACGAGGAGGCGGTCATCGCGCGGAAGATCGAGAACACTCTCGCTCTCGACTACCCCCGCGACCGGATCGAGATCGTCGTCGCCTCGGAGTCGACGGATGGCACCGACGGGATCGTCGCGGGGTACGCGGGCGCCGGCGTGAGGCTGCTTCCGAGCCGCGTGCGGCAGGGGAAGGTGCGGAACCTCGCGCGCGCGGTGCCGGAGAGCCGCGGGGAGATCCTTCTCTTCACGGACGCGAACGCGATGATCCGCCCCGACGCGCTGCGGAAGATGGTCCGCCACTTCGCGGACCCCCGCATCGGCTCGGTCTCGGGGCGGCTCACCTACGCGAACGACGAGAGGACCGCGGCGGGAGCGTCGGAGGAGGTGTACTGGGGGATGGAGCAGCTCCTCAAGTCGGCGAGCAGCCGCCTCTTCTCGCTGCCGGGTGCGAACGGATCGCTCTTCGCCGTCCGGCGCGAGCGCTTCCGGCCGATCGCCCCCGATCGCGGCGACGACTTCGAGATCCCGATCCGGTGCATCCTCGACGGGTACGGCTCCATCCTCGAGCCGGGCGCGGTCTCCGTTGAGGGGGCGACGGCCCGCTTCGTCCACGAGTACCGCCGCAAGGTCCGGATCATCAACTGGATGCTCACGAGCGCCGCCGTCCTCCTCAAGGAGGCGATCGGGCGGGGGAGATGGCTTCTCGCGTTCCAGCTCCTGTCGCACAAGATCAACCGCTGGGCTGTCCCCTTCTGGCTCGCCGGGCTCTTCATCGCCAATCTCTTCCTGCTCGACGCGGGCCCGATATTCCTCGCGTCGGCGATCGCACAGGCGGCGTTCTACGCGGTCGCCCTCGGCGCGATCGCCATGGAGCGCGGGGCGGCGCCCCTTCGCGGCTGGCTCGCGCTGCCGGCCTACTTCGTCGTCGTGCACGCCGCCTCCGCGGTCGGCGTCGTGACGTGCCTCCTCGGCCGCGAGGTGACCTGGCACAGGACGAGGTGAAGGGCGACGGAGGACACTTGAATCCGCCGCCCGGTTCGGTTCAAATGCGGCTCCAATCCCGGAGACGAGGGCCACGCGTTGACCTCCCGGCACATCAAGGCAGCACTCGACGAGAGCGCGGCCGCCCTGGCGCGGCTGACGGGGGACTCCGGGGCGATCGAGTCGATCGCGAGAGCCGGGCTCGCGCTCGCGGAGTGCTTCGAGAGCGCGGGGCGCGTCTTCGCCTGCGGCAACGGCGGGTCGATGTCGGACGCGATGCACTTCGCCGAGGAGCTGTCGGGGAAATTCCGGAAGGAGCGTCGCGCCCTTCCCGCAGCGGCGATCAGCGATCCCGGCCACCTCAGCTGCGCTGCGAACGATTACGGCTATGAAAGCGTCTTCGCGCGGTACCTCGAGGCGCACGCGAGACGCGGGGACGCGCTCCTCGCGATCAGCACCAGCGGGCGAAGCCCCAACGTCGTCCGGGCCGCGGCGCTGGCGCGGGAGCTCGGGCTCACCGTCGTCGCGCTGACCGGACGCGCGGCGACCCCGCTCGCGCGAGAGGCGTCCATCGAGATCTGCACGCCGTTCGGCGAGTGGTCCGACCGCGTGCAGGAGCTCCACATCAAGGTGATCCACATCCTCGTGGAGCTCGTCGAGCGCCGGCTCTTCCCCGAGAACTACGCCGACTGATCTTCCGCGGGGGCTACTCCGCCGCCGGCCGCGCGGTCTCGAAGAAGGAGCTCAGGGCGGCCTGCCCGTACGATCTGAGAGCGATGCACTGGCTCGCGTTCTGAACCCCCTCGGTGAGGAACCGCTCTCCCCCGGGGATCTTCTTCCCCTCGAAGAAGACCCGCGCCGCGTCCCGCCTCGCCTCCGAGCAGAAGACGCCGATCCTCCGCTCGAGTCGCGGCGCGCCCGCAAAACCTCCCGGCATCCGCTTCACGATGTCGTCGAACCGCGCCTCGAGAAACGCGAAGGCCTGGTCGCGCGTCTCCGCCCGCTCGAGCGCGCCGGTCAGGATGCCGTTCAGGTCCTGCACGCGCACCGCGTCGGTGAGCGAGAGCTCCATGGCCGAGGCCAGCGGCGGGCCGGGAGGGAGATTCTCCATCGCGGTCAGCGCGTTCGTCCTCGCGCCGGGAGTGCGCGCCGACGCGAGGAGCACTCTCGCGTCGGCGAACCCGAGGTCGCCGTGGCGCGCCGTGATCGCGAGAGCCGTCGCCGCGATGGACGCGGGGATCGAGGCCGGATCGTCGAGATACCTCCGCGTCCGCTCCGCCGCGCCCGCAAGGACCCACGGGGCGCGGCCCCGGATGCCGAGCGTCTCGAGAAGGCGCGGCCTCAGGATGGCGTCATCATCGCTTTCCCCGGGGGCGGGATCCCACGACAGGCGCTTCCCCTCGGGCTCGAGGGTGCGCCGCACGAAGGACTCGAACCCCTCGCCGCTCGCCAGGTCGTCCCAGACCTCCGCCACGCGGTCGAGGCGTGAGGCGACCTGCTCCAGCTCCCGCCGGCCGCCGTGCTTCGCCACCGCCTCGAGGGTCGTCAGGAAGGCGCCGGGGTCGAGCTTCCCGGCGGCGACCATCGCCCACGACTGATCGAGGAGGGCGATACGGGAGCGCGTGGCGTCGTCGGCCCCCGCCGTTCCGCTCACCCCCCACGGAGAGGACACGGCCTCGCCGAGCCGCGCCGCGACGTCGCGGGGCACCGACCAGCGGTAATAGCCGTACTCGCCCGCGTCGGGGTGGATCCATGCCGGGCACGACGTGGCGCCGGGGAGCGGGGAGGTCATCCGCTCCTCCGAGAGGACGACGCAGGTCCGCGAGACGCCGCCACCGGCCGGATAGGCGAGACAGACGGGGATGATCCACGGGCCGCCCGGCGGGAGGCCCTCGGGGGCCGCGCCGCCGAGAGGGCGGTAGAGGGTCTGGGTCAGCGTCACCATGGGAGGCGCCGCCGCCTGGCACGACGGCGCGGCGTCCACGCGCGGCACGCCGGGACGATCGAGGAATGTCCGGGCCATCTTCCCCACGTCCTTGCCGGACGCGGCGCCCAGGGCCTCGAAGAGATCGTCGGCCGTGGCGTTCCCGTACGCGTGCGCCGCGAGGTGGCGGCGAATCCCGGCGCGAAACGTCTCCTCGCCGAGCCACTGCTCGATCATGGCGAGGATGGTGGCTCCCTTCGCGTAGGTGAGCGCGTCGAAGGACGACTCCGCGTCGCGGACGCCGTTCACCGGCTGGCGCACCGCGCGCGTCCCCGCGACGGAGTCGGCGGCGAACGCGCCCGCGCGCTGCACCAGGAGCCCCTCCCGCGCGCGCCGCTCGGGGTGCCAGAGGTCGGTCGCCCGCGCCGCCATCCACGTCGCGAACGACTCGTTCAGCCAGATGTCGTTCCACCACGGCATCGTCACGAGGTCGCCGAACCACTCGTGCGCGATCTCGTGCGCGATGACCGCGTCGATCCTCCAGAGCCGGGCGAGGGAGGTCGTCTTCGGATCGACGAGGAGCGCCTCCTCCCGGTACGTGATGAGGCCGGCGTTCTCCATCGCGCCTGCGGCAAACTCGGTCTGCGCGGCGGCGTCGAGCTTGTCGAAGGGGTACGGCTGCCCGAAGTACTCCTCCATGATCGGGACCATCTCGGCGTGGGTCCGGAGCGACGACTCGAGCATCGGGCCCTTCCCCTTCGCGGCGACGCCCCGGATGCGCGTCGTGCTCTTCGGCCCCTCCACGAGGTCGAAATCACCGACGTCGAAGGAGAGGAGGTACGCCGGGAGGGGGCGGGTCTCGCGGAAGCGGATGGTCTTGAAGCCGCCCTTCGCGGTCGTCGCCTCGTCGAGGGTCGTCGCGATCGCCGACATCGACTCGGGGATCGTGAGGGTGAGCCGGAACGGAGTCTTGAAGCGCGGCTCGTCGAAGCACGGGAACGCGCGCCGTGCGTCCGCGGTCTCGAACTGGGTGTAGGCGTACCAGTTGCCGGCCTCGTCGCGCGCGCGGTAGAGCCCCGCGAGATTCCGGTCGAACGATCCCGAGAAGACGACGCGCGCCTCCGCCGGCCCCGGATCCAGCGACGCGGGGAGGGTCACCATCTTCTCTCCCTCGCCGGGCTCCGCCCCGGCCCCCGCGGCGTCTGCGACGAGCGCCGGAAAGGTGCGCCCGCCCGCCGTCACGAGGACCGACTCGATCTTCAGGTCCCGGGCGTGGAGGTTGAACGTGTAGACGCGCTCGCGCACGTCGAGGCCGATGACGACCTCCCCCTCGAAGTGATCCTCGCGCGGATCCACCTTGAGCTTGAGGTCGTACCGCGTGGGGGCGACCTCGTCGGGCAGGCGCCCGGGACCCGGGCGGTGCGACGCGGCGCGCCCCGTACCCTCCGCGGAGTAGGCGGCCGGGGCCGCGGCGATGAGGATCGCGGCGGCGAAGCGGGAGAGCGCGGTCATCTTCGACCCTCCGTGGGGATGGGGAGCGCGCGGGAAGGCGCGCGGAGCCGGCCGAGGCTACGCCGCGCCCCCGCGTGCGTCAATCCTCGCGGCGCCGAGCGTCCTTCCCGCGGCGTCGCGTCGCCGGAGGGCGATCCCACCTCCCCCCGGTCGGGGCCTATATTGGGCGCGCGATGGCCGGCCTCTTCCGCGTCCCGGTGAGACGACAGCAGATCCTCCTCGTGCTGGGGGACTTCACGATTCTCGTCGTGTCGCTGCTCCTCGCCTTCGTCATCGCCCGCTTCGCGCACTTCAACATTCTCTTCCTGCTCGACCGGTTCACCGGCGGGAGCATCATCTATTTCTCCGTCTACCTCCTCGTGTTCTTCGTCGGCCAGCTCTACGAGCTCGATCGGCGCTACCGGGAGTCCCATTCGTTCTTCCACATCGCGGCCCTGGTGACGGCGGCGTTCGTCGTGATCGCCACGCTCTACTACGTCGTCCCGTACTGGCGCATCGCCCGCCGCGTCATGGCGATCCAGGCGCCGCTGGTGGCGGTCCTCATCTACCTGTGGCGGAACGCCTACGACCTCGTCTCCCGGCGGTTCGTCGCGCCGCGCGCGGTGCTCCTCGTGGGCGCCGGCGAGACCGCCCAGGCGCTCATCCGGGATCTCGAATCCGCCTACGGCGGCGAGTACCGGATCGCCGGCATCGTCGTCGACGACCCCGCGCTCCAGGGCCTCACGGTCCTCGGCGTCCCGGTGCTCGGCGACACCGAGGGGATCGCCGACGTCGCGGCCCGCGAGGGGATCGAGGCCATCGTCTTCTCCGCGGGGTTCACCGGCGCGTCGAACGGTCACCTGGTCCGCCGCATGCTGGAGCTGAAGGCGCGGGGGGTCCGGGTCTACGAGCTCCCCACCTTTTATATGCGCGTGACGGGCAAGGTGCCCGTGAGGTTCATCGAGGACCGCTGGCTGCTCTTCGGCCAGGATTCCCCGGGTCTGGTCGCTCAGGAAAAGCTGAGGCTGATGAGGCTGTTCGACTACGTCGTCGCCGCCGGCGCCCTCGCCCTCCTCTCGCCCCTCATCCTGATCGTCGGTGCGGCGATCCGGCTGACCTCCCGGGGGCCGATCCTCTACCGGCAGGAGCGCCTCGGCCTCGCCCGGAAGCCGTACCGCCTCCTGAAATTCCGCACCATGGTCGCCGACGCGGAGAAGGAGAGCGGGCCGAGGTGGGCGGACGCCGGGGACCACCGCGTGACGGTCATCGGGAGATTCCTGCGGCGCGCGCGCATCGACGAGATCCCGCAGTTCGTGAACGTGCTGCGCGGGGAGATGGCCGTGATCGGCCCGCGCCCCGAGCGCGCGCACTTCGTGGAGCTGCTCGAGAGGGAGATCCCGTACTACACCCTGAGGTTCGCGGTGCGCCCGGGCCTCACCGGGTGGGCGCAGGTGAACCACCCCTATGGGAACACCGTGGAGGACGCGCACACGAAGCTCCAGTACGATCTGTACTACCTCCAGGAGCGGTCGTTCTTCCTCGACGCGGTGATCGTGCTCAAGACGCTGCAGACGATCGTCTTCCGACCCGGTTACTGACATGAGGGGCGGTCTCCGGAACGCTCTCCTCGCGTGCGCCTCCGCCGGCCTCTTCTTCGGCGCCGCCGAGATCGCGTTGAGGCTGACCGGCCTCGCCCCCTCGAGAGCGCTGCGCTCCCCCGATCTGAGGACCCTCGATGCCATCCCCGGTCTCTTCGAGCCGGGGCAGGACTTCACCGATCGCGTCCGCCGCGATCTCCCGTCGCACATCCGGATCAACAACCTCGGCTTCCGCGGGCGCGATCTGCCCGAAGCGCGGCCGGCGTCGGCGCGGCGCGTCCTGTGCCTCGGGGACTCCTACACGTTCGGCGATCACGTGAACGACGACGAGGCCTACCCCGCGCTCCTCCAGGCGGCGCTGCGCGCGGCATCCCCCGCGGCCGGGTACGAGGTCGTGAACGGCGGGGCCAACGGCTTCGGCGTCCTGGACGAGGAGCGGTTCTGGATCGAGAAGGCGGATCGCGTCGATCCGAACCTGGTCATCGTCACATTCTCCCCGAACGACATCTCCGACCTGACGCGCCCCGCGCTCGTCTACGATCAGATGCGCGAGCACGCCGCGGTGAAGTCGAGGCCCGTCGTGGGCCCGCTTCTCAGGTTTCTCCAGGACACCGCCTGCTTCAACGCGCTCCAGATCCTGGCGGCCAGGGGAAGCGTCGCGATGAAGTCGCACGACGCGATCCCCCGGGTGGAGCCGTCGCGCGCCGGCCCCGACGCGGCTCCCGAGGCCTGGGAGGCCTATCACAGGGCGCTCGTCGCCTTCGGAGGCGCGCTCGGGAGGCGGGGCCGCGCGTCCCTTCTCGTCCTCTATCCGTCGTGCGGAAACGTCTCGGGCGAGGATAGGTCCTTCGCCTCGGATCGCCTTCCCGGCTGGGCCGCAGAGGCCGGCATCCCCTTCCTCGACCTCCTGCCGGCGTTTCGTGACGCCGCGCGCGCGGGGTCGCCGCTCTTTCTCGTGCCCGCCGACGCGCATCCGTCTCCGGCCGGTCATGCCGTCGCCGCGCGGGCGATCGCCCGGCGCCTCCTCGAGGGCTCCGCCGCGCCGCCTCCCCCCGAGAGGGGAGTCGGCCCTTGACGGCGCGCGGGTGGGGGCTCGCGGCCGCGGCCGCGCTCGTCGGGGCGCTTCTCTACGCGAACACGATCCCGAACGAGTTCGTCTTCGACGACATCGCCGTCGTCCGCGACAATCCGTTCGCCCGCGATCCGTCGGCGGTCCGGGACATCTTCCTCTCGAGCTACTGGGCCGGGGCGCATGGGCCGGCCGACCTCTACCGGCCGATCACGATCCTCAGCCTCGCGCTGAATCGGGCCGTCACGGGGGAGGGGGCGGCGGGATACCACGTCGTCAACGCGCTGCTGCACGGCCTCGTCTCGGGCGCTGTCGTGCTGCTGGCGATGGCGCTCGGGCTCCCGGGCGGCGCCGGACTTGCCGCGGGGCTTCTCTTCGCGGCGCATCCTGTCCACGTGGAGGCGGTCGCTCCCGTCGTCGGCCGGTCGGAGCTCCTCGCCGCGCTCTCGGTTCTCGCGGCCTGGCTCGTGCACCTGCGCGCGCGCCGGGGCGCCGGGGCGTTCGCCGCCACGATCGCCCTGTTCGGCGTCGGGCTCCTCTCGAAGGAGAACGCGATCGTGTTCCCGGCGCTCGCCGCCCTCGCCGCGGTGGCCCCCCCGCATGAGGATCGTGCCGGGCGGCCGTCGCGATCGAGACGCCTGGAGCTCGCCGGTCTCGCGCTCCTCGCGGGGGGGTACGTCGCGGCCCGCGCGGCGCTCGTGCCGGCGGCGTCGATGATCGATCCGAGATCCAACGTGTACGCCTCGGCCGGCGGGGCGACGCGCCTCCTCACGTCCGTCGGCGTCCTCGGACGGTATCTGGGGCTCCTGGTATTTCCGCGGACCCTGTCGGCGGACTACTCGTACCGCCAGATCGAGGCGATCGGCTCGCCGCTCGACCCGCTCTTCCTCGCTTCGGCGGCCGCCCACGTCGCGCTGCTCGCCGCCGGGCTGCTCCTCCTGCGCCGGGGGCGCCTCTCCGGCCTGGGGATCCTGATCTACCTCGTCGCGATCCTGCCGGCTTCGAACCTCCTCGTGCCGACCGGAACGCAGATGGCCGAGCGCCTCCTCTATCTTCCCTCCGTGGGGCTGTGCCTCGCCGTCGCGGCGCTCTTCGGCGAGCCGCCCCTCTCGTCGCGCCCGGCCTTGCGGCGCGCGGGGGTCGGGGCGCTCGCGCTCGCAATCGCTCTCTTCGCCGCCCGCACCGTGGAGCGGAACCGCGACTGGTCGGACCAGCTCACGCTCTTCTCGAGGACCGCCGCCACGTCGCCGCGAAGCGCAAAGGTCCACTTCAACTACGGCCACGCCCTCGGCGAGCGCGGCGATCACGAGGCGGCCATCGTCGAGTATCGCCGCGCCCTCGAGATCCAGGGGGATCTCGCCGAGGCCCGCCACAATCTCGGCCGCGAGCTCCTCGATCGGGGGGACGTCCGCGGGGCGATCGACGAGATCGGCGCCGCCGCCCGTCTCGACGCCGCCCTCCCCGACGTGCGCTCGGATCTGGGGCTGGCGCTCGCCCGCGCGGGGCGCCTCGCCGAGGCCGAATCGGCGTATCGCCAGCAGCTCGCTCTCCACCCGGAGGAGTACGCCGCGAACATGAACCTGGGGATTCTTCTCCTGGATCGGGGGGACGCCGCCGCCGCGATTCCGCACCTGGATCTGGCCGTGAAGGCGAAGCCCGCGGACGCCGACGCGCGCGGCCGGCAGATCCTCGCCCTGGCGCTGACGGGGAGGCCGGCGGACGCGATCGCCGCTCTCGACTCGGCGCTCGCCGCGAGCGCCGCCTTCCCGAAGATGCTCGTCCCGTTCGCGCGCGCGGCGGTCCGCCTCGGCCTCACGGATCTCGCGAGGGCGGCGGCGGGTCGGGGCGCCGCGGCCGGTGCGGCGCTCCCCGAAGATCTCCGCGCGCTCCTCCCGGCGCCGTCGCCTTGACGGAGCGCGAAGCCCGGAAGTAGCGTGCCGCATGATCGAGCATTCCCACCACACGGACGGGGATGTGGCGCGCTTCGCGATATCCCTGCTCCGCGGGGAGGCGCTCCCGGACGTCGCCGCGAGCGATGCCGCCCGCATGGCGGAGGGGCTGAGGCGGTCGGGGCTGACCGCGCTGGCGCTCCACCGCCTCAACGGCCGCGACGTCCCCCCGGCCCTCCGGGGCGCCCTGGAGACGGAGCGGAACCGGCTCCGGGCCGACCTCGCGCTCCTCTACGACCGCCTCTCGCGCCTGTCGGTCGTGCTCGACGCGGCCGGAGTCCCGTTCATCGTGCTCAAGGGGGCGGCCCTCGCGCCGCTCCTGTATGAGGCCCCCGAGCACCGGCCGATGGTCGACGTCGACATCCTCATCCGCCGGGGCGACTGGCCGCGCGCCCGCGCCGCCCTGCTCGAGCACCGATACAAGCTGCCGACCGAGCAGGAGGAGGCCTACTGGCTCGCGAACTACTTCAACTTCTCCGTCGGGTCCCCGGATCCGCGGCCGGCGTCGTTCGACGTGCACTGGTCGCTCGGCCAGGAGATCCGGTTCCGCGTCGACGAGGAGGGGCTGTGGGCGCGGTCGGCGACGATCGTGTCCGAGGGGAGGACGCTCCGCCGGCTGGGGAACGAGGATCTTCTCCTCGGCCTCATCCTCCATCTCGCGTACCATTACTTCGACGCGCGCCTCCTGTGGCTTCACGATCTGCACCTTCTCTGCGGGAAGGTGCCGATCGACTGGGAGGCGGCGACGCGGCGCGCGGAGAGCTGGGGGATGAGGACGATCTTCGCGCTCGGTCTCGCGTACGTCGAGAAGGTCTTCCCCGGGTCGATCCCGCCCCGCGCCCTCGCCAGAAACGCGCTCGGCCCGCTCCGGCGCGGGATGCTCGCCACCCTCAGGTCACCTCAGCCCGGTCGCCTCTTCCGGGGGGATGACGTCCGCGCGGGGCAGATCGTGCAGGGGCTCCTCGTGATGGACTCTCCGCTGACGATGGTCCGGTTCAGCGCCGACAAGCTCTCCCGCCGCCTGCGGTTCCTCGGCCGGAGGCCGCGCCTGAAATGAACGAGCGGGATCCCGTGGAGGGGCCCCGACCGGAGCCGGAGGCGCGCCGATCCCTCGCGACCGTCCGGGAGTACCTCGAGGAGAAACGGGGGCTGACGCTCGCCGACCACGAGGCCGAGTTCCGCAAGACGATCGCGCTCCTTCGCCGCGTGAAGGAGTTCGGACCGGGCGCCGACCTCCTCGAGATCGGATCCGGATCCGGCTGGTTCACCACCCTCGCGAGCCGGGAGGGGTACCGTGCCGTGGGGGTGGAGATCTCGTGGGAGCTCGTGGAGTTCGCGCGGCGCCGGGCCGCGGAGGCGGGGATCGCGGCCACCTTCCACGAGTCGCGCGCCGAGTCCCTCCCGCTTCCCGACGCGGCCTTCGACGTCGCCTACGCGAACTCGGTCATGGAGCACGTGAAGGGATGGAGGGAAGCGCTAAGGGAAGCGCACCGCGTCCTGAGGCCGGGCGGCCTCCTCTTCGTCGGGACGACCAATCGCCTGTACCCGATCTCGACGGAGATCGACTTCCCTTTCTACCAGTGGCTGCCTCTCGCGGCCCAGATCCGCATCGCGCTCCGCAAGAAGGGGCCCGACGTGATGGAGAACGGGCTTGCCTGGAACCACTTCACGCCCATGGGGCTTCGCCGGGCCCTCGCGGAGACCGGCTTCCGACAGGTCCTCGACGTCTTCGATCTCGTCCGCCCCGGGGACCTGCGGGGTGTCAAAAGAGCGGCGGTTCCCCTGCTCGGCCTGCTCCGTTCGTCGCGGGCGGCGAGAATCCCCCTGTTCACGCTCATCTCGACGACCAATCTCTGGGCGTTGAAGTAGGCGGGACGGGCTGGATTCCTTGACGGTCCACCCGTAAGGCACTAATCTTTCAACACTTTTGGGTCGATTGGAGGAGGGACTGCGCTTGCGTCAACCGAGCCGCGTCCGGTCGCGGAGGATCGTGCTCCGCGCGGCCGCGGGCTTCGTCGCCGCGGTCGCCCTCCCTCCCGCGCTCGCCGACGTGACGCTTCCCACCCTCACCGGCGTCTCGGTCTCCATCGAGGGGAAGCTCGTGCGCGCGACGCTCCAGGGAGGCCCCGGGTTCGAGGACTTCACTCTCGGGCGCCAGGGGCCGCCGGAAAAGCGCGACCTCGTCCTGGTCCTGAGGGGCGCGGTGAGCGCGGTCAGCGCCACCCCCACCGACGTCTCGGGGCCCGACCCGATCCTCCCGTTCGAGATCACTCCCGTCGTCGATGCGGCGGGGGCGTCGGTGCGCATCGTCTTCCCGGCGGAGGGGGACGCGCTCGTGCGGCTCGAGCGGGACCACGGACAGCTCTCCCTCGTCCTGATTCCCCCCGAGCCGAAGCGCACCGTCTCGGCCGACACCTACCGCATCGGCGCCGACGACGTCCTGGCGATCTCCGTCTTCGGGCACGACGACCTCACCAAGACGACGAAGGTCAGTCCCGTCGGCCTCATCAACTTCCCGCTCATCGGCAACGTTCACGCCGCGGGGCGCAGTGTCGACGAGGTCTCGGTGGAGATTCAGGATCGCCTCGCGAAGGATTTCCTGGTCGATCCGCACGTGACCGTGTCGGTCTGGGAGTATCTGAGCCAGTGGGTGAACGTGATCGGCGAGGTCGCGAAGCCCGGGCGGTACTACATGACCGGGCCGACGACCATCGTCGACGCCATCTCGCAGGCGGGCGGCCTCCGCGCGACCGCGGGGGAGACGGTTCTCGTCGCGCGGCGCGCCGGGGAGGCGAACCCCGACGCGGCGGGTGAGATCCTCAGGTATTCCACGGCCTCCCTCCTCAGCGAGGAGAAGGCTTCGGTCATCGTGAGGCTGCGCCCGGGCGACGTCGTCAACGTGCTCGCGCGCGAGGTCTTCTACGTCTCCGGAGAGGTGCGGAACCCCGGAGCCTACCCGCTCGAGCGGGGGACGACCCTCACGAAGGCGATCACCATGGCGGGCGGCGCGGCCTCCGGGGGCGCGGGCTCCGCCGAGCTGATCCACGAGGAGAACGGATCCCAGCAGAGACTGTCGTTCACGCTGCGGGACATCGAGGAGAGGAAGATCCAGGATCCAGCGCTCCGGCCCGGCGACGTCGTCGTGGTCCGGGCGAGATCCTGAGAGGCGTCGGGAGCCGATGAACACGCAGGAGACCGGTCGCGAGCGCGGAAGCCACCTCATGGATTCGTGGAGAATCCTCTGGGGCGGGCGCACCACCGTCCTCACGACGTTCATCGTCATCGTCACGGTCGGCATGGTCGGGACCTTCCTCCAGGCGAAGATCTACCGCGCGGCCGCGACGCTCGAGATCCACGCGCGCGCGCAGAAGGTCGCACCGGTCGCGGACGTCTCGCAGATCGGGACGACGGAGATGGGCTGGTCGGCCGAGGACCGCTACTTCAAGACGCAGCTCGAGGTCCTCAAGAGCCGCGACGTCGCCGAGCGCGCCTTCGACCAGCTCGGGCTCAAGGAACATCCGCGCTTCAAGGGGATCGAGGATCCGGTCGGGCTCTTCGCCAAGATGCTCGAGATAGAGCCGGTGGCCGACACGGGCGTCGTCCGCCTCGCGATGGAGGGCCCGGACAGGGAGGAGACCGCGGCGTGGGTCAACGCCGTGGCCGACGCGTACGTCCAGCGCAACATGGACCAGGCGGTGCAGGCGACGCGCGCGGCCGTCGACGCGCTGCTCCAGGAGATGGAGCCCTGGAAGAAGCGCCTCGCCGATACCGAATCGAAGAAGTTCGCCTACGCGCGGGATCAGAAGGTCTTCGTCCCGGAGGTCGAGCGGAAGTCCTACGACGAGCGGCTGTCGCAGCTCGAGAAGGACGCCACGACGACGCAGCTCCACCGGCTCCAGCTCGAGGCGGTCTTCCAGAAGATCAAGGAGATCGAGCAGGCCGGCGGCACGTACCAGGTCATCCCCCAGGTCGCCGAGGACCAGGTCCTCCGCGATCTCAACAAGCAGCGGATCGATCTCGAGACCGAGCTGAAGCGGCTCCTCGTCACGTACAAGCCGGGGCACTTCAAGGTCAAGGAGATCTCCTCCGAGCTCGACAAGCTCAAGCAGAAGATCGACTCCGAGACCGAGAGGATCATCAGCGCGATCCGGACCGATTACTCGCTCACGCAGGAGCGCGAGAAGGACCTCCGGGGCGCGATCGATGCGACCAAGAACGAGGCGCTCACGGTCTCGGAGAAGGCCTCGGGCTACACGATGCTCGAGACCGAGGCGGCCGAGTCGAAGCGCATCTACGACCTCATGACGGGGCGCATCAAGGAGGTCGATCTCAACGCCGCCCTGATCCGCAACAACGTCTCCGTCCTCGACCACGCGATCGTCCCGCGCCACCCGGAGCGGCCGAAGAAGCTCCTGAATCTCCTCCTCTCGATCTTCCTGGGCCTGGGCGTCGGCGTCGGGCTGGTCTTCTTCCTGGAGTACGTCGACGCGACCGTCCGCTCCGCCGACATGGTGGAGCGCGAGCTCGGGCTGAGGATGCTCGCCATCGTTCCGACGAACCTCCCGGAATCGGCGGAGGCGGCGAACGAGGCGTTCCAGTCGCTGCGGCTCGCGATCCAGATCGAGAGCCAGGAGGGCGATCGCCGCGTGCTCCTCGTCACCAGCGCGGCGCCGGCCGAGGGGAAGTCCACGGTCGCGGCCGCGCTGGCCCGCAGCCTGGCCCGCGGGGGCGATCGGGTCTGCCTGGTCGACGCCGACCTGAGGCGCCCGTCGCTGCACACCGTCTTTTCCGTCCCTTCGAGCCCCGGCCTCGGCAACGTGCTCGCCGCGGGCGAGGCGGCGCCGGCGTGGAGGACCCACCTGAGGGACGGCGACGTGGGGGGGCTGAAGCTGCTCCCGTGCGGATCGCTTCCCCCCAACCCTCCCGAGCTCATCGCGAGCGAAAGGTTCAGCGCGCTCGTGAAAATCCTCAAGTCCGAGTTCGACTGGGTGGTGATCGACTCGCCGCCGGTCGTCGGGCTCGTCGACGCCGTCCACGTGGCCTCGCTCGCCGACCTCACGCTCCTGGTGATCCGGCACGCGTCGACGGACAGGGACCTCGTGAAGAACGGCATCGAGGGGCTGAGGCGCGCGGGCGGCCGCATCGCGGGGGCCGTGCTGAACGACGTCGACATCACCCGCGGCGACGCGCGGTCCTCGTATGGGGCCGTCTATTACCCGTCGCGCGTCTCGTCCGACACGTCGCGATCCTCCGCCCTCAGGCGGCCGGCCGCCCTCTAGTCAGAGGGCCAGGCGGGCCCGGAAGTCCTGCAGGGTCTTACCGAGCCCCTCGCCGAGATCGACCTTCGGCTCCCAGCCCAGCAGCCGTCGCGCCCGCGTGATGTCGGGCTGTCGGACCTTCGGGTCGTCCACCGGGAGCGGCCGCGACTCGATCTTCGACGCGCTGCCCGTGATCCGGACGATTTCGTCGGCGAGCTGGCGGACCGTCATCTCCACCGGGTTGCCGATGTTCACAGGCTCGTGGATGTCGGAGTCGAGCAGCTTGACGATGCCCCCCACCAGATCCGACACGTAGCAGAACGAGCGCGTCTGGGAGCCGTCGCCGAAGACGGTGATCGGCTCGCCCCGGAGCGCCTGCGCGAGGAACGTCGGGATGGCGCGGCCGTCGCGGATGCGCATGCGCGGCCCATAGGTGTTGAAGATGCGGACGATCGCGGTGTCGACGCCGTGGTACCTGTGGTAGGCCATCGTGATCGCCTCGGCGAAGCGCTTCGCCTCGTCGTACACGCCGCGCGGGCCGATCGGGTTCACGTTACCCCAGTACGATTCCTGCTGGGGATGGACCTGCGGGTCGCCGTAGACCTCGGAGGTCGACGCGATCAGGATGCGGGCCTTCTTCACCTTCGCGAGGCCGAGCGCCTTGTGGGTGCCGAGGCTGCCGACCTTGAGCGTCTGGATCGGCAGCTCCATGTAGTCGATCGGGCTCGCGGGGGAGGCGAAGTGCAGGATCGCGTCCACCCCGTCGGCGACGTAGATGTAGTTGGTGATGTCCAGATTGATGAAGGCGAAGGCCGGATGCCCCATCAGGTGCGCGATGTTCTCGGGGCTCCCGGTGAGGAGGTTGTCGACGCAGACGACGCGGTCTCCGCGCTGGATGAGGTGGTCGCAGAGGTGCGACCCGATGAACCCGGCGCCGCCGGTGATCAGAACGCGCTTGGACATGGACTCTCCTGGGCCGTCGGGCGCCGGCGCCCCGCGCCGCGATGACGGACGGGCCATTCAATCCGAGGCGCCCTCGATCGTCAAGCGCACGGCCCTCGAGGGCCCTTGCGTTATCATGCGCGGCGCCCGATCGGCCCGCGCCCCGCGGGAGTCGGGGAGGAGAGCGCCCCGTTGAAGCTGCCCGGCTGGCTGATGCTGCCGCTCGTGCCCCGGGCGGCATCGCTCGCCATCCGGGGCCTCCGGGCGACGATGAGCCTGAGGTGCTCCGGGGGTGAGGTGCTCGAGTCGATCCGCGCGGGC
This sequence comes from Acidobacteriota bacterium, assembly GCA_016195325.1. Classification (NCBI taxonomy): domain Bacteria; kingdom Pseudomonadati; phylum Acidobacteriota; species Acidobacteriota bacterium. Next base: position 50,867 of record JACPZX010000017.1, on the reverse strand, counting down.
GGCCGGCCGTACATCCACGCCTTCTGGCACGGCCATCTCCTGCTGATGCCGTACGCCTATCCCGGCGGGAGGATCGCGATCCTGATCAGCGAGCATCGGGACGGGGAGTACATCGCGCGCACGATGGCCCGGTTCGGCCACTCGGCGATCCGCGGGTCGACGACGTCGGGAGGGGCCGCCGCGCTCCGAGGGGCGGTGCGGCGGGCGAAGGATGGATGGGACATCGGCTTCACCCCGGACGGACCGAGGGGGCCGAGGCACGTCGTGCAGATGGGAGTCGTCCTCACCGCGCGCCTCTCGGGGCTGCCGATCGTCCCCGTCTCGTTCGCCGCCTCCGGCGCGCGCTCTCTCGGCTCGTGGGACGGCTTCGTCGTTCCGAAGCTCTTCTCGCGCGGCGTCTTCGTGTACGGCTCTCCCGTTCCGGTCACGGCGTCGGCGGATGAGGACGAGATGCGGTCGGCCGCCTCGAGGCTGCAACAGGCCCTCGTCCTCGGCACCGAGGAGGCGCAGCGGCTCGCCAGCGACCGGGCCGCGTTCGAGGGGCTCCGTCCCGTCGGGCCCCTGCGCGCCGCGGAAGCCTCGCGATGAGCGGCGGACCCGGGCGGCGCCGCGTGCTGATCGTGGCCGGCGAGACATCGGGGGATCGCCACGCCGCGGGACTGATGCGGCAGGCCGCGGCGATTGACCCGGGCCTCGAGTTCGTGGGCATCGGCGGCGCCGAGATGCGCGCGGCCGGCCTCGATCCGATCTTCGACGCGGAGTCGATCGCGGTCGTCGGTCTCTTCGAGGTGCTGAGGCACCTCCCCGCGCTCCGGAGGGCGTTCGCCCTCTGCCTCGAGACGCTGCGCGGCGGGGTCGACGCCGTGGTCCTCGTGGACTACCCGGGGTTCAACCTGCGGCTCGCCGCGCGGGCGCACGCCATGGGGGCTCGCGTCCTCTACTTCATCAGCCCCCAGGTCTGGGCGTGGAAGGCGGGGAGGATCGACCAGATTGCGCGGGACATCGACCGCCTCCTCGTCGTCTTTCCGTTCGAGGTGGACCTGTACCGCGGCCGCGGGCTCGAGGTCGAGTGCGTCGGCCATCCTCTCGTCGACGAGGTGCGCGCGTCGGGCCCGCCCGACGACGTGGCGCTCCGGATCGGCCTCGATCCCCGGCGGCCGACTCTGGGCATCCTTCCGGGGAGCCGCGCCTCGGAGGTTTCGCGCCATCTTCCGCCCGCTCTCGGGGCGGCGCGGCGGCTCAAACGGTTCGAGCGCGAGCTGCAGATCGTCATCCCCCTGGCGCCCACGATTGACGACGCGACGACGCGATCGGCGCTCGCGGAGTTTCCGGATCTGAATCCGGTGTTGAGCCGCGAGCCCTTCTACGATCTGCTCTCGGTCTGCCGGGCGGCCATCGTCTCGTCGGGGACGGCGACGCTGGAGGCCGCGCTGATGGAGATCCCCATGGTCGTCATCTACCGCCTGCATCCGCTGACGGCCATGGTGGCCCGCCGGCTGACGACCATCGAGAACTTCGGGCTGGTCAACGTCGTCGCCGGCGCGCGCATCGTCCCGGAGTGCATCCAGGAGAACTGCACGCCGGAGCGCATCGCGCGCGAGGTCGAGAGATTCTTCGCCGATCCGGCGCTCCGGGAGGGGGTCCGCAGGGATCTCGCCGGCATCCGCGCGAAGCTGGGAGAGGGGGGCGCGTACACGCGGGCGGCCCGGTCGCTCGTCGATTTCCTGTCGAAGGCAGGAGACGGCGCCCGAGCGCCCGCGGCTCTTTGACACTTCCCGGGGCGGTCGCTAGATTTCGCCGAACCATCGGAGATCGAGAAGTTTGAGCAGGACACCCGTTTCCATCTGCGACGTCGGCGACGCCACGTACCCCGGCCGGGCGCCGTTCGATCCCCCCGAGGCGTACCCGGAGATCGCGCCGCGGCCGGCCCGCCTCGACGTCCACAACCGCATCTATCCCGCCGTCCGGGAGAGCTTCTTCCAGCTCGGCTTCGACGCCGGGCGCTACGGGACCGCGTCGTGGAACCCCCTCGGCGAGCTGGTGAGGCCCGGCGATCGCGTCGTCATCAAGCCGAACCTCGTGCGCCACTTCCACGGCGACGGGCTGACGACGGAATCGCTCATCACCCACGGGTCGATCCTCAGGGCGGTCCTCGACTACGTCCTCGTCGCGCTGCGCGGCCAGGGAAAGCTGACGATCGGCGATTCGCCGCTCCAGTACGCCGACTTCCCGACATGCCTCAGGCTGTCGGGGGTGGACGCGGTGCTCGAGGCGGCGCGCGAGCGGACGCGCTTCGACATCCGGGCGGTCGATTTCCGGAAGGAGCGATCCGAGAAGCGCGACGGGATCATCTACAGCCGCATCCCGAATCACGGAGACCCGATGGGTTACCGGGAGATCGAGCTCGGGACCCACAGCCGCTTCGACGGGCTCGGGGAGCGCAGCCCGCGGTACCGCGTCACGCAGTACGACCCGACGACGATGTCGAAGAGCCACGGGCCCGATCGCAACGCCTACCTCTTCCCCGCGACGGTCCTCGACGCCGACGTCCTGATCAATCTCCCGAAGCTCAAGACGCATCGCAAGGCGGGGATCACCGCCGCGATGAAGAACCTCGTCGGGATCAACGGATCCAAGGACTGGCTGCCGCACCATTCGTTCGGATCGGTCGCGGAAGGAGGGGACGAGTACCTCGCCCCCTCGCTGAGGAAGCGTCTCTCCTCCACGGTGAGGGATCGGATGGAGGCCGCGGACGGTCACCTCGCGAAGAGGCTCTACAAGACGCTCGACCGCGGCATCCTCTACACGCGCCGGCTCGTCCCACTCCCCGATCCCTTCTTCGAAGGGTCATGGTACGGCAACGACACGATCTGGCGGACCGTTCACGATCTGCACCGCGTGCTCTTTTTCGCGGATCGGGACGGCGCGATGCGGGAGGAGCCCCAGCGCCGCTACCTTGCGCTGATCGACGGCATCGTCGCCGGCGAGAGGGAGGGGCCCATGCACCCGAGCCCGAAGCGCGGCGGCGTCCTCGTCGCCTCGACCAACCCGCTCGCGGCGGACCTCGTCTGCTGCCGGCTGATGGGCTTCGACGAGCGCAAGCTGCCGGTCCTCAACTACGCCGTCGGCAACGGTTTCTACCCGTCGCTCGCCGCGGCGGCCGACGTCGACCTCCGCGTCAACGTCGAGAGGTGGAAGCGCCTCTTCACGCTGAAACGGACGGAGACTCTCGCCTTCGAGCCGTCGGCCGGGTGGAAGGGGCACATCGAGCTCGAGGCCTGAGCGCCGCCCGCGCTCACCTCCCCGCGCCCCGCTCCCGAACCAGGGAGACGATCTCGGTCCTGCCGCGGAGCCTCGCGAGAAGAAGCGAGATCCGTCCTTCGAGCCCGGCGCGCATCCTCAGCTCCGGCGCCCTCTCGAGGAGGGCCTTCACGACCGATGTCCTTCCCGCCGCGACCGCGTTCGTCAGCGCGCGGCTCCCGGAATCCTCGTCCGCGCGCTGAATCGCCCCTCTCTCCAGGAGCAGGAAGAAGATGGCGTCCATGTCGCCCGCGCCGCGCCCGGCGTCGCAGTCGCATGCCGCGGCGGCGGCCACCAGCGGCGTCAGCCCGTCGGTGGACGCGCCGTTCACGTCGGCGCCCCGATCGAGAAGCAGGCGCACGGCGTCGATCTGCCCCTTGTGGATCGCGTGGAGGAGAGGCGTCCATCCGTGAATCCATCCATCGCGCCGATCGACGGCGGCGCCCGCGTCGACCAGCGCGGCCATCGCGTGCGTGGTCCCGGCGCGCGCCGCCCACATGAGAGGCGTCCACCCCTCGGGGTCGAGGCCGTCCGGCGCGGCGCCGCCTGCCAGCAGGCGACGCACCTCCGGAACGTCGCCGCCCCTCGCGGCGATCGCGAGCGGTGTCGCGGGGTGGGGAATGCATCCGGTGACTTGCAGCGCGAGGGCGATCCAGGTGATGAGCGTCAGGCGGCCTTTCATGATGCGGGCTCCTCTTCGATTCGGGCCCCGGTCCGGGTCAGCCGTCCTGGCTCGATCCCGCCTCGAGGGGCCGTGGATGGGACGCTAGGTGAGAAAGAAGACGGCGGCGAAAGCGGCGAGCGCCGCGGCGGCCTGAATCGCCATCATCCGCAGCGCCTGGCCCGGCGCCCGGGACAGCCACTTGAGCGCGAAGAACGCCAGGACGGGGACCTGACCTGCCATGAGGATCTGGAAGAGATGGGCCGCGGTGCACTCATCGGCCTCGTGGACGATGCCGAACATGGCCACGTGACCGAGCACGATGGCGAGGGCGGCGAGAGACATGGCCGGGGGAATCCAGGCGGTCGGCTGCTTCATCATGCGGGGATCATGGCGCGAGCCCCGACGAAAGACCTGAGCGAATGATGAGGAAGGCGTGATTTCCGGGTCATCACCCTATTCGGGGAGCCTCGGACGCCGCGTGAGCCCCAGCACCAGCCCGGCCCCGAAGAGGAACCCCTCGTAGACGGCGAGGACCGTGCGCGTCCAGGGCCCGACGTCGCGCTCGCCCAGGAGGTGGGCGAGGGGGGCGATGCCGACCTGCGACCCGTCGAAGGAGCGCGCCATGAAGTCGAGGCTCGTCCCGCTGAGATGCCCTCCCGCCAGCGTCAGCGCCACGCCGCCGAGCGCGCAGCACGCGCCGGTGATCGCGGCGGCGCGCAGGCGGCCTGCGCCGCGCGGCGTCGCCATCCCGCCCCCTCCGGGCCGGGGCGTCGAGATCGCGTAGCCGAGCCCCGCCGCGCCGCCGATGACGAGACCCTCGAATCCCCCCCCCGTGGCGGCGAGGTCGTGCCCGAACAGCCCCTCGAGCGTCGCGCGGCCGATGAGGTGAGCGCCGAACCCGACGGCGCCGCCGCCGAGCGCGCCGAACGCGGCGAGCGCGGCGCCGCGAAACGATCGCGCGACCGCCTCGGCGACCGCGAGCCCGGCTCCCACCCCCGCGGCGCCGAGACCTCCGACGATCGCGCCGACGAGCGCGAGGGTCACCGGGAGGGCCTGGGAAGCGGTCGAGTCCGGGGAAAACCTCATCGCCGCCGCCCCACCCAGCCCCGCGACGAGCCCCGACGCGGCGCCTCCTCCCGCCGCCGCGCCCCATCGGGCCGAGGCGAGACGGGCGGCGCGGCCGAGCCGCATCCCGACCAGGGCGAGAATCGTCCGCCCGGCCGCCGGAGAACCGAGGATCGGCACGGCGCCCGCGCCGACGACGTCCCATCTCGCGTCGCGAAGCAGGGCGCGACCTCCGGGACCGCCGCGCATGGCGTCGAGCCGGCGAAGCGCTTCGGCCGTGCCGAGGGAGTGGAGCGCCTCCGCCGCGGCGCGCTGTTCCTGCTCTCTCTCCGCGCGCGTCGAGGCCGTCGGGGCGAGAAGGCGCTGGAGCTCGGGGGCGAACGGATCCGTCTCCGCGGCGGGAGCCGCCCGGGCCGGGACGCGGGGAGCGGGCCCCGTCTCGGCCTCTTCCACGACGTCCGGATGGACGAAGCGGTACCCGTGTCGCGGAAGCGTGCGGATGAACGCCGGCTCGCGCGGATCGTCTCCGAGCGCGCGGCGCAGGGTGCGGATCGCCTGGCTCAGCGCCCCGTCGGAGACGACGACGTCGCTCCAGGCGGCGTCGAGGATCGCGTCGCGGGACACCGCCGCGCCTCGGCGGGCGACGAGCAGGACGAGGAGATCGAAGTACCGCGGGATGAGCGGGATCTCGGCGCCGTCGCGCGAAAGCGTGCGTTGCGACGGCGAGAGCGTGAAGGCGCCGAAACGGAATCGGGTCGGCGGCGGGGGAGGTGTTTCCATCGTCTCAGTCGCGCCCGGCCGCGGGGCCGCCGGGCGCAGCCGGGGCCGCCGTCACGCCGGCCCCGTGCCGGTACACGAGCATCCCGCCGAAGTACCCGGCCCTCGCGAGAAGAAGCGCGCCGACGATCCACGCGGCGAAGGTCACCCAGTGGAGGGCGGGGGTGAGCTTCCGGAAGCGCGCGAGGGCGCCGCGCGCGCCGGCGAGCGCGAGGAAGAAGAACATCGTGAGCTTCCCCGACTCGGCGTGCTCCTCGATCGCCGCGTCGAGCGCCGGAGGCCGCGCGATCTCCATCGCCTGCGCCGAGCCGCTCCGCACGGCGGCGACGCTCGCGAGCGTCCCCACGACGAGGAGGACGAGCGCGGCGCGGGAGAGCCACTCTCGCTTCATCAGGAGCGCCGCGAGGTCCAGGAAGAGGCCCAGGATCAGGAGCGCGATCGGGAAGTGGACGATGATGGGGTGGGCCGGAATCTCCATGCGGTGGTCATTCTAGCGAACCCCGGGATCGACCGCGCGGAGTCCCGAAGGTAAGATGTCGGGATGATCGCAGGGCGAGCGACCACGGAGGGGACCGCGCGCTATCGGACCCGCTTCGCCCGGACCGCGGCCGGCGATCACTTCACGCAGCACCGCGGGATCTGGCTCTCGTCCATCGGGATGGGGACCTACCTGGGTGAGCCGGACGACCGGGACGACGCCGCGTACGACGAGGCGGCGCGCGCCGCGCTCCTCGCGGGGTGCAACGTCCTCGACAGCGCGATCAACTACCGGTTCCAGCGCAGCGAGAGGGCGCTCGGCGGCGCCCTGGCCGCCCTGGTGGGCGAGAAGAAGATCGCGCGCGACGAGTTCGTCGTCGCCACGAAGGGCGGCTTCATTTCCTTCGACGGGGCGTGGCCGCAGGATCCCGCGGAGTGGGTGAGCCGGACGTTCATCCAGCCCGGGATCGCGCGCGCCGACGACATCGTCGCGGACTGCCACTGCATGGCGCCGGAGTACATCGATCACCAGTTCGAGACGAGCCGGACCAACCTCGGCCTCGAGACGATCGACATCTACTACATCCACAACCCGGAGACGCAGGTGGGAGCCATGGGCCGGCCCCAGTTCCTCGCGCGCCTCGACGCGGCGTTCACGGTTCTCGAGAGAAAAATCGCGCACGGAAAGCTCCAGATGTACGGCACGGCGACCTGGGACGGGTATCGGGCCGCGCCGTCGGATCCGGGCCACCTCTCTCTGGCCGACGTCCTCGCCGCGGCGGGGCGCGCCGCGACGGCGGCGGGATGCCGCACGCACCATTTCGCCGCCGTTCAGCTTCCGCTCAACCTCGCCATGCCGGAGGCCCTGTTGAAGGCGACGCAGACGTCGGCGTCCGGCGCTGTCCCGCTCCTCGAGGCGGCCCGCGCGGCGGACCTGATCGTGATGGCCAGCGCCTCGATCCTCCAGGGGCACCTCATCCGCCGGATGCCCGCGCAGCTTTCCGAGGCGATCCCGGGAGGGAAGTCCCTCGCGCAGAAGGCGATCCAGTGGGTGCGCTCGGCGCCGGGGATCGCCACGGCGCTCGTGGGGATGAAGTCCCGGCGGCACGTCGAGGAGAATCTCGCGCTCGCCGCCGCACCGCGGATGACCCCGGAGGACTTCCAGGGCCTCCTTCCCGCCCGCCGCTGACCTCTCCGGCGTGCGCCTTGAATCGAGGGCGGCGTCCGGACATAATGGCCGTTCCGTCGCGGACGGCCCGGACGAGGGCCCCCAATCCTCCAGGACATCGATACACCCATGATTCGAAGCATGACCGGCTTCGGCCGGGCCGAAGGCAGAGTCGGATCGCGCCTCATCGGCGTCGAGATTCGGAGCGTGAACCACCGGCACGCGGAGGTGCGCGTGAAGGTTCCAGCCCGTCTCGCGGCGCTCGAGGATCCGCTGCGGCTGAGGCTCTCGGCCTCGGTGACGCGCGGGCGCGTCGACGCGACGGTCAACGTGACGGGCCCCGAGGAGATCCCGCCGGTCGAGATCAACCACGCGCTGGTGGGAGCCTACCTGAAGGCCGCCGCGGAGATCTCGGAGCGGCACGGGATCCCCGGGTCGGTCCGGCTCGAGTCGATTCTCACCCTCCCGGGGGCCGTGAGCGTCCGTTCGGCGAACGGAGCGGTGAGCCCCGAGGACCAGAAGGGGATCGAGGGGGCGTTCGATCGCGCGATCGCGGCCCTCCAGCAGGCGCGCGCCGCCGAAGGGAAGCGGCTCTCGACCGACATCGTGGAGCGCCTGAGGCGCATCCGGAAGCATCGCGACGCGATCGATCGCCGCGCGAAGGGGCTCCCGAAGAGGACCGCGGTGAGGCTGCGGGCCAGGGTCGAGGAGCTCGTCCACGGCGTCACGATCGATCCGATGAGGCTGGCGCAGGAGGTCGCGCTGCTCGCGAGCCGCACCGACGTGACGGAGGAGCTCGTCAGGCTCGCCGGCCACGTCGACGAGGCGCTCGTCACCCTGCGAGATTCGAAGGAGCCCGCGGGCAAGAAGCTCGATTTTCTGCTTCAGGAAATGCACCGCGAGGCGAACACGATCAACTCCAAGACCGAGGACCTCGGCGTCAGCCGCGACACGCTGGCCATCAAGGCCGAGGTCGAGAAGATCCGCGAACAGGCCCAGAACATCGAATAGGACGGACGCGTGCCGACAAGAGGCGACATCTTCGTGGTCTCCGCCCCGTCGGGGGCGGGCAAGACGACGCTCATCCGCCGCCTGCTCTCCGAGGTGCAGGGGGTCCACTTCTCCGTGTCGCACACGACCCGCAGGCCGAGGCCCGGGGAGGCGGAGGGGGTCGACTACCACTTCGTAGATCGCGCGCGGTTCGACGGGATGATCTCAGAAGGGCAGTTCCTCGAGTGGGCCGACGTCTACTCCCGCCGCTACGGCACGTCGGTCGACGAGGTCGACGGGCCGATCTCGCGGGGCGAGGACGTCCTGCTCGACGTCGACACCCAGGGGGCGGCGAGCATCAAGCGGCTCCGCCCCGAGGCGCTCCTGGTCTTCGTCCTGCCGCCGGGGGTCCAGGTGCTGAGGGAGCGCCTCGCGGGCCGCGCCCAGGATGACCCAGATCAGATGGCGAAGCGGATCGAGGCCGCGCGCAAGGAAGTCGCCGCCTGGACGCTCTATGATTACTGCCTGGTCAACGACTCTCTCGAGCGCGCCCTTCGCGATCTCCAGGCGATCATCCGCGCCCGGAGGCTCGGGCGCGATCGGGCGACCGAGCAGGTCCGTGACATCGTCGCAGGATTCGAGGCGGCGCGCACCGCACCCACGCCCTGACCGGCGCGGGACGACAACACAGGACGAAGGAGGCTCAACCCGCATGAGGCACATCCAGTACCCCGACGATCTCGAGAGCAAGTTCAAGTTCGTGACCGTCGCCTCGCTGCGCTGCATGCAGCTCCAGAAGGGGGCGAAGCAGCGGGTGACGTCGAGATCGCGCAAGTACGCGACGGTGGCCCAGGAAGAGGTTCTCGCCGGGTTCGTCCGCGAGATGACCGAGGAGGAGATCAAGGCCGCCGCGGAAGCCGCGATGGCCCCGGCCCCCGAAGAGCCCAAGGCCGAGGTAGCCCAGGCCACCGAGTGAACGTCGTCGTCGGCGTCACCGGAGGGATCGCCGCCTACAAGGCCGGCGAGATCGTCCGGGGACTCCGGAAGCGCGGGTGCGTCGTGCGCGTCGCCATGACGCGCGCGGCCACCCGGTTCGTCACGCCGACGACATTCCAGGCCCTCTCCGCGAACAAGGTCCTCCTCTCCCTCTTCGACGGCGACGAGGCGGAGATCCGGCACATCTCCCTGGCGCGCGAGTGCCGGCTCCTGGTGGTGGCTCCCGCCACTGCCAACGTCCTCGCGAAGCTCGCGAGCGGCATCGCGGACGATTTCCTCACGACGTTCGCCCTGGCCGTCCGCTGCCCGCTCCTCATCGCTCCCGCCATGAACCCCCGCATGTGGGATCACCCCGCGGTGAAGGAGAGCGTGGCGAAGCTCGTCTCCCGCGGGGCCCACTTCATCGGCCCCGAGGAGGGGGAGATGGCCGAGCCCGACCGCGGCGTCGGCCGCCTCGCCGAGCCCGCGGCGATCGTCGATCGCGCGATGGAGATCCTGGGAAGCCGCCGCACGCTCACGGGGCAGACGCTTCTCGTCACGGCCGGCCCGACGCGCGAGCCGATCGACGCGGTGCGCTTCCTCAGCAACCCGTCCTCCGGGAAGATGGGGTTCGCGATCGCCGCGGCGGCGGTCCGCCGTGGAGCCGGGGTGGTGCTCGTCAGCGGCCCGACCGCGGTCGCCGATCCCGAAGGGGTGAAGGTGATCCGCGTGACCACCGCCGCCGAGATGCGCCGGGCCGTCGTCGAGGCCCTTCCCGAGGCGACGATCGTCGTCAAGGCCGCGGCCGTCTCCGACTTCGCGGTCGCGACCCCCGCACCGGGGAAAATCAAGAAGGCCGCCGCCTCGCGCACCGTGGAGCTCGTGCCGACCCCCGACATCCTCAAGGAGATCTCGGCCCTCAAGGGAGGGCGGCTCCTCGTCGGCTTCGCCGCCGAGACCGGCGACCTCGTCGCCAACGCGCGGCGCAAGCTCGTCGAGAAGAACCTCGACATGATCGTGGCGAACGACGTCTCCGGGGGGGCCGCGTTCGGCGCCGACGATCTCAGCGTCGTCGTCCTCGACCGCGAGGGGGGCGAGACGCGCCTCGGGCCGTCGCCGAAGGCCGACATCGCCGAGCGCCTCCTGGACCTCATCGAGGAGAGGCTCGCGGCGTGAGTCCCCGCGAAAGCGATCCTCCGGCGCGGGATCCCGTCGGCGATCTCGTCGAGCACCTGCGATTCCTGCGCGAGATGGGTGTGCGAGAGCTGAGGGCGACTCCGGGCGCCGCGCCCGCGCAAGCCAAACCCCAGATGTCCGCCAAACCCGAGAGGTCCGAGGCGCCACGGGCTCCCGTCTCGAAGGCCGCCGGGCCGGCGTCCACGTCGCCGCGGGCCACGGCCCTCACCGAGCTTCGCGAGAAGGAGATCGGCGAGTGCCGCCGCTGCCGCCTCTGCGAGCAGAGGACGAACATCGTCTTCGGCGTCGGAAGCCCCGAGGCGCGCCTGATGTTCGTGGGGGAGGGGCCCGGGCACGACGAGGACCTCCAGGGGATCCCGTTCGTCGGGCGGGCGGGGCAGCTTCTGACCGACATCATCACCGCGATGAAGTTCACGCGCGATCAGGTCTACATCGCGAACGTCGTCAAGTGCCGTCCGCCTCAGAACCGCACCCCGGAGCCCGACGAGATCGGGGCGTGCCTCGGGTTCCTCGAGAAGCAGATCGAGATCATCGCGCCGTCGGCGATCGTGTGCCTCGGCGCCGTGGCGGTCGCGGCCCTGCTGGGGGCGACGGGGGGGATCACGAAGATCCGGGGGACGTTCCGCGAGTTCCGCGGGATCCCCGTCATGCCCACGTTCCACCCCGCCTACCTGCTGCGGAGCCCCGACAAGAAGAAGGACGTCTGGCGCGACATGCAGCAGGTCATGGCCCTCCTCGCGGGCGAGAGCGATCGCGGCTGAGCGCGTGCACGACCCCCTCGAATATCCGGATCTCCCGGCGGGTGAGGAGGGCGCGATTGAAAACCCTTCGCAGCTCCCGCACCATGTGCTCCTTCGCCGTCCCCTCGAAGAAGCCGGCAGAGTCCAGCAGGGAGTGCAGCCGACCGTAGAAACCCTCCAGTTCCTCCTGCGACGGGGGATCGTTCCCGCCGGCGCCGGCGCCGGCGCCGGGGGGCGGATCGGCGGGCCCGAGCGCCTCGGTCGCGGCCATGCGGATCTCGTACATGAAGAGGAGGGCCGCCTGCGCGAGGTTGAGCGACGCGTACGCGGGGGAGGACGGAATCGAGCCGAGGATCTGGCAGCGGGCCATCGCCTCCCGGGTGAGGCCGATGTCCTCCTGCCCGAAGAGGAGAGCGACCGGCCCCGCCGCCGTGGCCGCGAGGAGGCGGGGTGCGAGCTCCTTCGGCGTGAGGACGGAGTGGCCGTCCGGAGGGGCGGAGGTCGTCCCCGCGACGAGGACGGCGTCGGCCACGGCCTCCTCGATGGAGGCCGCCTCCTCCCGGGCCGCGACGACGTCTTTGGCGGACCAGGCCATTCGTGACGATTCGACGTCGAAGTGCGACGGATCGTCGTAGCGCATCGGGTCGGCGATCCGCAGGCGGGAGAACCCCATGTTCTTCATCGCCCGTGCGACGGAGCCGACGTTGCCGGGGCTCTTCGGGCGCCAGAGGACGATCGTGAATCGCGACAGGGACGGAGGATCGATCACCCCCGCATCGTACCAGAGCCTGTTCGTCTCGATCGCGCTCGCGGTCCCCGTGCGCACCCTCTTCACGTACCGGGTTCCCGGCGGGATGGAGAATCGCCCCCTCCCCGGCTGCCGCGCCGTCGTCCCCTTCGGGCGCCGGACGATGGCCGGGGTGATCGTCTCCGTCTCGGAGACGGCGGGGATCGACGAGGCGCGCCTCAAGGACGTCGTGGCGCTCCCCGACGCGGAGCCGGTGATCCCGGAGCCCCTTCTCCAGACGATGGTGTGGGCCGCGAAGTACTACGTCACCGCGCCGGGGCCGATCCTCACGGCGGCCCTCCCGCCCTCGAAGTCCGCGCGCGGGAAGGACGGCGGCGGGCCGCGCGCGCTCGAGTCGCCGGCCACCGAGTCGGTCTTCTCTCTGGCGGTCCCGATCGAGCGGGCCCTGGCGGCGAGCGCGCGGGCGCCGCGCCAGCGCGGCGTGATCGAGGCGCTCGCCTCGGCGGCCGGTCCGATGACGGCCGCAGAGCTGCGGAACGCGCTCGGCGACGTCGGCGCGGCGCTGGCCGGACTTCGGCGGCGCGGGAGCGTGAAGTCCGGGAGGCGGGCCGGCACGCGGGCCCCCGGGATTCTCGAGCCCGCCGCGCCGGCCGTCCCCCCCGTCCCGACCGCCGAGCAGACGGCGGCGGTGAGCGCGGTCGCCGCGGGGGTTGCGCGGGGGGCGTACGCAGGCTTCCTCCTCGTCGGTCCCACGGGGAGCGGAAAGACCGAGGTCTACCTCCGATCGATCGAGGGGGCGCTCGGCGCCGGCCGCTCCGCGATCTACCTCGTCCCGGAGATCTCGCTGACGCCCCTCCTCGCCCGGACGCTCCGGGCGCGATTCGGGGCCGCCTTTGCGCTGCTGCACTCGTCGCTCACCCCCGGCGAGCGGGCGACCGAGTGGCGGCGCGCCCGGTCCGGGGAGGCGCGCGTGGCCCTCGGCCCGCGCTCCGCCCTCCTGTCCCCCCTCGGGTCGGTCGGGCTCATCGTCGTGGACGAGGAGCAGGACTCCTCGTTCAAGCAGGAGTCGGATCCGCGCTACAACGCGCGGGACCTCGCCCTCGTCCGCGCGCAGAAGGAGGGGGCGTGCGCCCTGCTCGGCTCGGCGACGCCGTCGATGGAGTCGTACCGTCTCGCCGAGACCCACCGCCTCACGCTCCTCACGCTCGCGGAGCGCATCGAGGCCCGGCCCCTCCCGGTCGTCGAGCTGGTCGACATGCGGATCGAGGACGAGGCGATCGGAGGGGACGAGCCTCTCTCGCGCAGGGTGCGCGACGCGCTCCGGGAGCGGCTGGCGCGCGGGGAGCAGTCGATCGTCTTCCTGAACCGTCGCGGCTGGGCCCCCTCGGTCCTCTGCCGGAAGTGCGGGGAGAACGTGAAGTGCCGCCGCTGCACGATCGCGCTGACCTGGCACCGGGCGGATCGCCGGCTCCTCTGCCACTACTGCGGATATCAGCGGGGGCTCCCCGGCGCGTGCCCGTCGTGCGGGGCGGACAGGCTCACGCTCGCGGGGACCGGGACGGAGAAGCTCTACGACGAGATCCGCCAGATCTTTCCAGAGGCGAGGGTGGCGCGCCTCGACCGGGACGTCGCGCGAGGGCGCGGCGCGCCGGGGCGGATCCTCGAGGCCTTCGAGCGCGGCGCCCACGACATCCTGGTCGGGACCCAGCTCGTGGCGAAGGGGCACGACTTCCCGAACGTGACGTTCGTCGGCGTGGTCAGCGCCGACTTCTCGCTCGGGTTCCCCGACTTCCGGGCGGCCGAGAGGACCTTCCAGGTCCTCACCCAGGTCGCGGGGCGGGCCGGGCGCGGCGATCGGCCGGGGGAGGTGGTGATCCAGGCGTACCGGCCGGATCACTACGCCATCCAGGCCGCGGCGCGGCAGGACTTCGCCGGCTTCTACCTGAAGGAGAGCCGGTACCGGAAGCTGATGGGATATCCCCCCTTTACCGCCATGGCCAACGTGATCGCCTCGGCCGCGTCGATCACGACGGCGCAGCGGCGCGCCGCCGAGGCGGCCGCGGCGATCCGGCGGGCGGGGGGCGACGACCTGCGCGTGACGGGCCCGGCGATCGCTCCGCTCGCGAAGCTGAAGGGGCGGTATCGCTTCCAGATCATGGTGCGCGCGGCCGATCGGCGCCGCCTCTCCGCGGCGCTCAACGAGGCGGTCGAGGCGCTGTCGAAGGCGCCCGGCGGGACGCGCGACCTCATCGTCGACGTCGACCCGGCGTCGCTGCTCTAGCGGCCGCGGATCTCCCGGCTGTGCGAAGGCGCGCCGCCACGCGCCGAGTGGCGCTCCCGCGGGCGGGCCGCCCGCCGCCGCGCGACGGCTGATTCCGGGCCAACCCGATGCGCGCGATACACTTACCCTCGCGCGCCCATCCGAGCGCCGTGGCACCTCATTTGCGAACAGTTGGATCGCGGGCCGAGCCGGCGAGCCAGCTCCGCGGACGAGAGGGAGACCCCATGAGCTGGACCGACGACTACACGCGAAAGGTGACGACCGCCGACGAAGCGCTCCGGTGCGTGCAGTCGGGAATGCGCGTCTACATCCACCCGGGGTGCGCCGAGCCCGAGGCCCTCGTGGACGCGCTGATGAAACGGGACCCGGCGGTCCACGACGTCGAGATCGTCCACCTCCTCACGCTCGGGCGGGCGCCCTACATCCAGCCCGAGATGCGCGGCCACTTCCGCCACAACGCGATGTTCATCGGCGGCAACGTCCGCGAGGCGGTGAACGACGGCCGCGCCGACTACACGCCGATCTTCCTCAGCGAGATCGAGAGCCTCTTCGAGAGCGGCGAGATGCCGCTCGACGTCGCGCTGGTGCAGGTCTCGCCGCCGGACGACCACGGCTTCTGCTCGTTCGGCGTCGGCGTCGACACCACGCTCACCGCCGCGCGGATGGCGAAGCTCGTCGTCGCCCAGGTGAACGAGCGGATGCCCCGGACTCTCGGAGACAGCTACATCCACGTGAGCGACATCGACGCCTTCGTCGAGGCGACTCAGCCCCTGTGCGAGCTGCCGAAGACCGAGATCCAGGATCTGCACCTCGCGATCGCGCGGAACGTCGCCACGCTCATCCCCGACGGCGCGACGCTCCAACTCGGCATCGGCGGCATCCCCGACGCGGTCCTGCTGCACCTCAAGGACCGGCAGGATCTCGGGATCCACACCGAGATGCTCTCGGACAACGTCATCCCGCTCATCGAGTCGGGGGTCGTCAACGGCCGTCTGAAGACGCTGCACCCGAGGAAGATCATCCTAGGGTTCGTGCTCGGGTCGCGGAAGCTCTTCGACTTCGTCGACAGGAACCCGATGTTCGAGTTCCACCCCGCCGCGTACACGAACAGCCCGGCTCTGATCGCCCGCAACGATCGGATGGTCGCCGTCAACTCGGCGCTCCAGATCGACCTGACGGGCCAGATCGCGGCCGACTCGCTGGGGACCTACCTCTACAGCGGGATCGGGGGGCAGGTCGATTTCATCCGCGGGTCGTCGTTCGCGAAGGGGGGAAAGCCGATCATCGCCATCCCGTCCACCGCGAAGAACGACGGCGTCTCCCGCATCACGCCCATGCTGAGCCCCGGCGCGGGGGTCGTGACCTCGCGCGGCTCGGTGCACTACGTCGTCACCGAGCACGGGGTCGCGTACCTGCACGGGCGCTCGATCCGCCAGCGGGCCGAGGCGCTCATCCAGATCGCCCATCCGAAGTTCAGGGAAGAGCTTTTCGACTACTGCGAGCGGACGCGCTGGCTCTCACGGCCCGCGCCGGCCGGGAGGTGAGGAGTGGCCGCCGAGAAGCGCGGTTTCGTGTCGGTAGACGTCGCTGAATGCAAGGGGTGCGGCCTCTGTGTGGAGGCCTGCCCCGTCGAATGTCTCGAGCTCGAGGCCGGCCTGAACGCCTACGGCGTCCATCCGGCGCACTACACCGGCGCCGGATGCACCGGCTGCGGCATCTGCTTCTACGACTGCCCCGAGCCCGGCGCGATCGAGGTCATGAAGATCCGGGAGGCCGTCCATGCGCCAGCTCACCAAGGGTAACGTCGCCGTCGTCAAGGGGGCGCTCCTCGCGGGGTGCGGCGCGTACTACGGCTACCCGATCACCCCGGCGAGCGAGATCGCCGAGGCCGCGGCCCTGTACTTGCCGCAGGTCGGAGGTGTCTTCCTCCAGGCCGAGAGCGAGGTCGCCGCGATCAACATGGTCTACGGCGCCGCCTCGGCGGGGGTGCGGGCGATGACGGCCTCGTCGGGGCCGGGCGTGAGCCTGATGCAGGAGGGGATGTCGTATCTCGCCGGGGCGGAGCTGCCGTGCGTCGTCGTCGACGTCGTGCGCGGCGGCCCCGGGCTCGGGAACATCGCCCCGGAGCAGAGCGACTACTTCGCCCTCGTGAAGGGGGGAGGGCACGGGTGCTACCGGAACCTCGTCCTCGCCCCCGCCTCCGCGCAGGAGATGGCCGACCTGACGCGCCTCGCCTTCGACCTCGCCGACCGGTATCGCAATCCCGCCGTCGTCCTCACCGACGGGTTCATCGGCCAGATGATGGAGCCCGTCGATCTCGACGCGACCGTCGCGGTCCCCGAGGCGAAGCCCTGGGCGGTGGCCGGCACGGCGGAGACGCGGAAGAACCTCATCAGCTCGATCTTCCTCGAGCCCGATCTCCTGGAAGCCCACGTGCGGAAGCTCGAGGCGAAGTACCTCGAGGCCGAGCGGCTGGAGGCGCGGCACGAGGTGTACCGCGGCGAGGACGCCGACACCCTGGTCGTCGGGTACGGGATCGTCTCCCGCGTCCTCCGGTCCGCCGTGGAGCAGGCCCGCAAGGCCGGCGCGGCGGTGGGCCTCTTCCGTCCCATCTCGCTGTGGCCCTTCCCGAAGGAGGCGCTCGTCGCCGCGGCGTCCCGGTGCCGCCGCGTTCTGGTGGTCGAGCTGAGCACGGGGCAGATGGTCGAGGACGTGAGGCTGGCGCTCAACGGCACCGTTCCCGTCGAGCTTCTCGGGCGGGTCGGAGGCAACGTCCCTTCGGTCGAGGAGATCCTCGATCGGCTCCTTCCGGTTGGCGCGGCGGCGAGGTGACCACGTGAGCGAGTATCAGTCGATCCTCTCGAAGTCCGACGTCTTCTACGATCGCTACGAGCGGAAGGCGGAGCTGCAGCACCAGACTCATTACTGTCCCGGCTGCGGCCACGGCATCGCGCACAAGCTCCTCGCCGAGGCGATCCACGATCTCGGCGCGAAGGACAGCACGATCTTCGTCAGCCCCGTCGGCTGCTCCGTCTTCGCCTACTACTACTTCGACGTGGGGAACGTGCAGGCGGCGCACGGGCGCACGCCGGCCGTGGCCACCGCGCTGAAGCGGTCATGCCCCGGGAGCCTCGTCATCGGGTACCAGGGGGACGGGGATCTCGCGGCGATCGGCACCGCGGAGATCCTCCACGCGGCGAACCGCGGCGAGGCGATCTCGATCTTCTTCGTCAACAACGCGATCTACGGGATGACGGGCGGCCAGATGGCGCCGACGACGCTCGTCGGCCAGACGAGCACGACGACGCCGTGGGGAAGGCGGCCTGCGAACGAGGGATACCCCATCCACGTCGCGGAGCTTCTCGCGACCCTCGAGGCCCCGGCGTACATCGAGCGCGTGTCGCTGCACGACGGCAAGAACATCATGAAGGCGCGGAAGGCGATCCGCAAAGCGCTCGACATCCAGCGCGCGGGCGCCGGCTTCACGTTCGTCGAGATCCTCTCTCCCTGCCCGACCATCTGGAAGATGACCCCCGTCGAGGCGCAGAGGTGGGTCGAGGAGAAGCTCCTCCCGGTCTTCCCGCTCGGAATCCTGAGGGACAGGCGCCCCGCGATCGCCGCGGACGGCGGGCCGCCCCGGAAGCCGATGGCGGAGGTCCTGGGCCTGACGAGGGACGCGGCCGGGGCGATCCCCGCTTCCGGCGCCGGCGCGGCGGTGCAGCCCGTGACGGTGAAGGTCGCGGGCTTCGGCGGCCAGGGGGTCCTCCTCCTGGGGCAGATGCTCGCCGAGATAGGGCTCCGAGAGGGGATGGAGGTGAGCTGGCTGCCGTCGTACGGCCCCGAGATGCGAAGCGGCAGCGCGCACTGCCATGTGTGCATCGCCGGCGAGCGCATCGGCTCCCCGCTAATCTCAAACCCCGACGTCCTCATCGCGATGAACGAGCTCTCGCTGAGGAAGTTCGCCCCCCACGTGAGGGCGGGCGGGCTCATCCTGTACAACCAGGACGCTCTCCCGGCGGGGTTCGACGCGGCCGCCGCGCGCGTCGTCTGCGTCCCGGCATCCCGGATCGCCGACGATCTGGGCGCGGCGAGGGCGGCCAACGCCGTCCTCCTCGGGGCGCTTCAGGCCGAGACGGCGACCTTCGGCGCTGAGGTGGCGCTCTCGGTTCTCGTCGCGGCGATCAGGAACCCGTCGCTCCACGAGCTGAACCGCAAGGCGTTCCAGGCCGGCCGCTCCTTCGCGGCCGAGAGGACCGCGGCCGCCTGACGACCGTGCGACGAGTCGGCCCGTGACGTCCATTGAGGTGACCCCATGGCAATCCGCAAGCAGGACGCGCTCGATTACCACCAGGGCGCGCGCCCCGGAAAGATCGAGGTCATGCCCACGAAGCCGTGCCGCTCCCAGCGGGATCTCAGCCTCGCCTACACGCCGGGGGTCGCCGAGCCGTGCCTCGAGATTCAGAAGAATCCCCACGATGCCTTCAAGTACACCTCGCGCGGCAACCTCGTCGCCGTGGTGAGCAACGGGACGGCGGTGCTGGGCCTGGGGAACATCGGGGCGCTCGCCGGCAAGCCGGTGATGGAGGGAAAGGGGGTCCTCTTCAAGAGGTTCGCGGACATCGACGTCTTCGATCTGGAGGTCGGGACGGAGGATCCCGAGGAGGTCATCCGGCTCTGCCAGCTCCTCGAGCCGACCTTCGGCGGCATCAACCTCGAGGACATCAAGGCGCCGGACTGCTTCCACATCGAGGAGACGCTGAAGCGCACGATGAAGATCCCCGTCTTCCACGACGATCAGCACGGGACCGCGATCATCTCCGGCGCGGCGCTCCTGAACGCCGTGGAGATCTGCGGCAAGTCCATCGACGCGATCCGCATCGTCGTGAACGGCGCGGGAGCGGCCGGGATCGCGTGCGCCGAGCACTACGTGAGGCTCGGGGCCCGCCGCGAGCGGATCACGCTGTGCGACACGAAGGGGGTCGTCCACCAGGGGCGCACCGAGGGGATGAACCCGTACAAGGCGCGCTTCGCGCACGCCACGGGCGATCGGACGCTGCACGACGCGATGAAGGGGGCGGACGTCTTCGTCGGCCTGTCGGCGGCCGGGGCGGTGACCGGGGAGATGCTCCGGACGATGGCGGCGAACCCGATCGTCTTCGCGATGGCGAACCCGACGCCCGAGATCTCGTACGAGGAGGCACTCGCCGCGCGACGGGACGTCCTCATCGCGACGGGCCGGTCCGACTATCCCAACCAGGTCAACAACGTCCTCGGGTTCCCCTTCATCTTCCGAGGCGCCCTCGACGTGCGCGCCACCGCGATCAACGAGGAGATGAAGCTCGCCGCGACGCGCGCGCTGGCGGCCCTCGCCCGGGAGGACGTGCCGGACTCGGTCTGCCGGGCCTACGGCGTCGATCGCCTGCGGTTCGGGCGCGACTACATCATCCCGAAGCCGTTCGATCCCCGCGTGCTGATCTCGGTGGCCTCCGCGGTGGCGCGCGCCGCCATCGAATCCGGCGTGGCCCGGGAGCCGATCGACATCGGCGTCTATCGCGAGCAGCTCGAGCGGAGGCTCGGCAAGGCGCGCGAGGTGACGCGCATGATGGTCCTCAAGGCCCAGGCCTCCCCGAGGCGGGTCGTCTTTCCGGAAGGGGAGCACGAGAAGATCCTGCGGGCCTGCCACATCCTGGCCGAGGAGCGGATCGCCCGCCCGATCCTCCTCGGAGATCCGTACGCCATCCACATGAAGGCCGCGGATCTCGGCGTGCCGCTCACCGGGATGGAGGTGGTAGACCCGCGCGAGTGGTCGCATCGCGAGGAGTACGTGAAGGAGCTGGTGCGCCTGAGGCAGCGGCGCGGCGTGACCCCCTCGGAGGCGCGCTCCCTGATCGACGATCGCAACGTGTTCGGCTCGATGATGGTCCACATGGGGCACGCCGACGCCCTCGTCTCGGGGGTGACCCAGCACTACCCCGACACGATCCGCCCGGCGCTGCAGATCATCCGGACGCGCGAGGGAATCCGGAAGGTCTCGGGCTTCTACCTCATCGTGACGAAGAGGGGGGACCTCTACTTCCTCGCCGACACGACCGTGAACATCGATCCGTCGGCCGAGGACCTCGCCGAGATCGCCCTCTGCACCGCCGAGGCGGCGCGCCGATTCGACGTCGTGCCGCGGGTCGCGATGCTGTCGTTCTCGAACTTCGGCAGCACGAAGCACCCGCAGGCCGAGAAAGCGCGGCGGGCCGTCGAGCTGGTGAAGAGGCGGGATCCTCTCCTCATGATCGACGGCGAGATGCAGGCCGACACCGCGGTCGTCCCGGAGATCCTCGAGACGACGTACCCCTTCTCCGGGCTGCGCGGCGGGGCGAACGTGCTCATCTTCCCGGATCTCGCCTCCGGCAACATCGCCTACAAGCTCCTCATGCGGCTGGGCGGCGCCGAGGCGATGGGCCCGATCCTGATGGGGCTGAGCCGTCCGGTGCACGTCGTCCAGCGCGGCGCCGAGGTCGAGGAGATCGTCCACGTCGCCGCGATCGCGGTGGTGGACGCGCAGGAGGCGGTCGCCCGGAAGCCCGCCGGGACCGAGATGAAGAACGCGTCGATCGCCGGTGAGAAGCTCGACGCCGCCGCGGCGCCCCGAACTCCTTCAGCCGTGGGAACCTGACGGGATCGGGCGCGATCCGGCCCCGCCGGGCCGGTGAGAATCTGAACGAACCGACGCGCGGCCGGCATCGAGGCCGCGCGTTTCTCTTTCCGGACGGCGAGCGCAACGCGCACGCGGCCCACGGGTTGTGAAGGCGCTGCTCGCCGGTCGCCGCCGGGCCCCCCGGGGGCACGCACCTTGTAATCCAGACTGGTGAGCGCGAACGGCTGTGGGAGCGCCGGACGCGCCGCCCGCCAGGAGGTGCGTCATGACCGTCATCCTCGTCCTCGTCACGTTCATCGCTCTCGTCGTCACCGATTACGTGTACAGCCGGCGCCACGCGATCGTCTCGCTCCAGGCGGCCGCCCCGGCCGAACCGGCCGCGCCGCTCCGTCCCGCGTTCGCCGCCGGGTTCGAGGTTCGCGATCACCTGAAATACCACCCGGGGCACACGTGGGCACTGCGCGAGAGCGCCAACCTCGTCCGCGTCGGCATCGACGACTTCGCCGCCCGGCTGATCGGCAAGGTCGATCGCATCACGCTGCCGCGCCGGGGCCAGTGGATTCGCCAGGGTCAGAAGATCTGGAGCGTCGAGCGCGACGGAAAGAAGGTCGACATGGCGTCCCCGATCGAGGGGATCGTCACCGAGATCCACGAGGCCGCGGCCGCCGCTCCCGACGAGGCGCGCCGGCACCCGTACGACGACGGCTGGCTCGTGAAGGTGGAGTCCCCGGACGCATCGACGAACCTCCGCAACCTGATCGCGGGAAACGTCGCGAAGAGCTGGATGGAGGAGGCCGCGTCCCGTCTCCGTCTCCGCCTTCCGGCCGTCGCCGGCGCCGTGGCCCAGGACGGCGGCGTGGCGATCGACGATGTCCCGTCGATCCTCTCCGGCGACTCCTGGCTGGATCTCGCACGGGAGTTCTTCCTCATCTGAACCGGCTCCGGAGACGTCTTGACGCGCACTCATGCGTTCAGGTTCTCAGCAGTCGGGAGGAAGGGACGGTGCGGGCGGAGGTCGCGCAGGCGGTGCGCGATGAATCCCGCGACGATTCAGCGGTTTGGCCGCCGGTGCGCGGAATGACGACGCGGCCGCCCGTGGCAGGGAGATTGCCTCTTTCCATGTCGTCCGCCCGCGCGGAGGAGTGTCGTGAGCCTCGCCATCCTGTACGACGCCACGCTCTGCATCGGCTGCAAGCAATGCGAGCAGGCGTGCGCCGACCGGCACAAGCTTCCGTACGACGACGCGATCGCGGCGGAAGAGGTCCAGTCCGACCACAAGCTCACCGTCGTGCAGGGGCGCGACGACAGGTTCATGCGGCGCCTCTGCATGCACTGCGTCGAGCCGACCTGCGCGTCGGTCTGCCCCGTCGCCGCGCTGAGGAAGACCCCAGAGGGCCCGGTCGTCTACGACGAGGATCGCTGCATGGGGTGCCGCTACTGCATGGTGGCGTGCCCCTTCTCGGTCCCCCGCTACGAGTGGACGAAGCTCCTCCCGAGGGTCCGCAAGTGCGACTTCTGCGCCGGGACCACCCTCGCCGGCGGGGTGCAGGCCTGCGCCGAGATCTGCCCCACCGGCGCGACGAAGTCCGGCGAGCGGGCGGCGCTGATCGCCGAGGCGCGAAGCCGCCTCGCGGAGAACCCCGCTCAGTACGTGCCGCACGTCTACGGCCTCGAGGAGGTCGGCGGCACATCGGTCCTCATGCTCTCCGGCGTGCCGTTCGAGAGCTTCGGCTACCGGACCGACATGGTGAAGGAGCCGATCCCGATGCTCACGTACCGGGTCCTCTCGCGGATCCCCGACTTCGTTCCCCTCGGCGGGATCCTCCTGGGAGGGATCTGGTGGATCACGCACCGGCGCGACGAGGTCGCGGCCGAGGAGCACGCGGCTCCTTCCGGCGAGGGGAGGTGACGCGGTGAAGGGACGCATCACGTTCTGGAAGGGAGTCTTCCTCGCCGTGATGATCGCGGCGGCGTACGCGACCGTCGTGCGGTTCACCCGGGGCCTCGGGGCGTCGACCCACCTCAGCGATCGCTTCCCGTGGGGCCTCTGGGTCGGCTTCGACGTCCTGTGCGGCGTGATGCTGGCGGCCGGCGGCTTCACCCTCACGGCGGCGGTCCACATCTTCAACATCGAGCGGTTCAAGCCGATCATCCGCCCCACCGTCCTGACGGCGTTCCTCGGATACATGCTCGTCGTCGTCGCGCTCATGTTCGATCTCGGCCGGCCGTGGCGGGTCTGGCACCCGCTCGTCATGTGGAACCCCCACTCGGTCATGTTCGAGGTCGGGTGGTGCGTCACGCTGTACACGACGGTGCTGGCCCTCGAGTTCTCGCCGGTCGTTCTCGAGCGGTTCCACCTCACGCAGGCGCTGAAGGTGGTCCGCGCCATCTCCGTGCCGCTCGTCATCGCCGGGGTGATCCTCTCGACGCTCCACCAGTCGTCGCTGGGCAGCCTCTATCTCATCGTCCCCGAGAAGCTGCACGCGTACTGGTACTCGCCTCTACTCCCGGTCTTCTTCTTCCTCTCGGCCATCGGCATCGGCCTCGCGATGACGATCATCGAGTCGTGCCTGAGCGCGCGCCACTTCGGGAAGAAGCTGGAGCTGCCCCTCATGCGGGAGCTGGGCCGCATCCTGACCGTGGTGCTCCTGCTCTACGGGATGCTGAAGTTCCTCGACCTGTACCACCGGGGCGCCCTGGATCTCGTCCTCCACATCGGGTACGAGACCGATCTCTTCCTGCTCGAGCTCGGCCTCGGCCTCGCGCTCCCGATCGCGCTTCTCCTGGTGCCGCGCGTCCGCGACACGGAGGGGGGCCTCTACCTCGCGTCGGTTTTCACCGTCCTGGGGTTCATCGTCAACCGCCTCAACGTCAGCATCACCGGGATGGAGGCGTCGGCCGGCGTGAGCTACGTCCCGAAGTGGACCGAGGTGGCCGTGACTGCCGGGATCGTGGCCGCCGGCTTCGCGATCTTCGGCCTGGCGGTCCGCTACCTGCCGATCTTCCCGAGGGGGGTCGAAGAGCTCGCCGCCCGCCCCGCTCCGCGCGTGAGGCTGGTCCATGTCCGGGACTGAGAGGATCCCGTTCGCCCGATCGCTGGGGTTCCGCCTCACGTCGCTCCTCGTGGCGGGGATCGTCAGCGTCCTTCTGCTCCTGGGCTGGTCGGTGGTCGGCGTGCACCGGGGAAACCTGGAGCGGGCAAGCCTCGGGAGCGCGGAGCGGATCTCCGACGTGATCAAGCGCAGCACGTCGTACGACATGCTCCGCAACGATCGCGAGGGGCTCTACCACATGATCGGCACCATCGCCGACGAGCCCGGGATCGTGAGGATCCGGATCTTCAATCAGGAGGGGCGGATCAGCTTCTCCACCGACGGGCCGGAGGTCGGGTCGCTCGTCGACAAGAGCGGCGAGGCCTGCTACGGGTGCCACGCGAGGTCGTCCCCCCTCGCGAAGCTCGATCGCCCCGACAGGTTCCGCATCTACACCCTCGCCTCGGGGGAGCGCGCCCTCGGAGTCATCAGCCCGATCGAGAACAGCCCGTCCTGCTCGGAGGCGGCATGCCACGCCCATCCCGCCGATCAGCGCATCCTCGGCGTCCTCGATACCGACCTCTCGCTCGCCCCCGCCGACGCGGCGCTGCGGGCCGGGACCCGCCGCATCGTGCTCAGCACCTTCGTCGCGGTGACGATCGTGTGCCTCGTCTCGGGGTTCTTCGTCTTCAAGCTCATCAACCGCCCCGTGCGCGATCTCAAGCGCGCCACGGAGAGGGTCGCGAGCGGCGACCTCGCGCACGAGATCGAGGTGCGCTCCGTCGACGAGCTGAGCGATCTGGCGGCCTCGTTCAACGCGATGACCCGGGACTTGAGGGGCGCGCGTGAGGAATCGGCCGCCTGGGCGCGCACCCTCGAGTCGAAAGTCCGGACGAAGACCGCGGAGCTCCAGGGCGCGCACGCGCACCTCGTCCAGATCGAGAAGATGGCCTCGATCGGCAAGCTCTCGGCCGTCGTGGCCCACGAGATCAACAACCCCCTCGCGGGAATCCTCACGTACGCCAAGCTGCTGGGGCGCCGGATGGATCGCGGCGACTGGGGGGAGGGACGCCGTCTGGAGGCGCGCGACAGCCTGCGGCTCATCGAGCAGGAGAGCCAGAGGTGCGGGGAGATCGTGAAGAACCTCCTCGTCTTCGCGAGGCAGGCGCCGCTTTACACGGCCTGGTCGGACCTCAACCCGGTCGTCGAGCGATGTTTGAGGCTCGTGGAGCAATCCATGGAGATGAAGGGGATCCAGGGGAGGCTCGAGCTCGATCCGGACCTCCCGAAGGCGTTCTGCGACCCGTCGCAGATCGAGCAGGTGGTGATCGCTCTGGTGGTCAACGCGATCGAGGCGATGCCGGCGGGCGGAGCTCTCGAGATCACGACCCGGGCCCGGGCGGCGGCGGGGGAGATCGATCTCGAGGTGCGCGACGATGGCCCGGGGATCCCCGGGGAGATCCTCCCGCACGTCTTCGAGCCCTTCTTCACCACCAAGGAGAGGGGGCACGGATCCGGGCTCGGGCTCGCCGTGAGCCACGGGATCGTGCAGCGGCACGGGGGCCGGATCGCCATCGTCTCGGATCCCGCAGCGGGAACGGTGTTCACGGTGACCCTGCCGATCGGGGGCGCCTTCGCCCGCGAGGCCCCCGCGCCGGACGCGATGTCGACAACCTATGTGACGGAACGGGACCGCGCGGAGGTGAGGACGTGAGCGACAGGGGAAGGCTTCTAATCGTCGACGACGAGGTGTCGGTCCGGGATTCGCTGGCGAGGTGGTTCGCCGACGAAGGATACGAGGTCGGGACGGCGGAGAGCGCGTCGGGCGCATTGAAGAGGGTCGCGGAGGCGGCATGGGACGTCGCCCTCCTCGACATCAAGATGCCGGGAATCGACGGCATCGAGCTGCAGCGGCGGCTCCGGGAGATCGAGCCCGACCTGCCGATCGTCATCATGACCGGGTACGCCTCGGTGGAGACGGCGGTGCAGGCCCTGAAGGACGGGGCGTACGACTACGTCACGAAGCCCTTCGACCCCGACGACATCGCGCACACCGTCAAGAACGCGCTGGCGCACCGGAAGGTGAAGGACGAGAACGTGCGGCTGAAGGAGCGCGCCCTCGAGGCGGCGAGGCCCGCCGAGCTCGTCGGGCGGAGCGCCGCGATGCAGAAGGTCTACCGGGCCATCGAGACGGTCGGGCCCAACGAGACGTCGGTCCTGATCGCGGGGGAGAGCGGCACCGGCAAGGAGCTCGTGGCGCGCGCGATCCACGCCGCGAGCCCGAGGCGGTACAACCCGCTGGTCGCCATCCACTGCGGGGCGCTGACCGACACCCTCCTCGAGAGCGAGCTGTTCGGCCACGAGAAGGGGGCCTTCACCGGCGCGCAGTACCGCAAGAAGGGGAAGTTCGAGGTGGCGGAAGGGGGGACGGCCTTCCTCGACGAGATCGGCGACATCAGCCTGAAGACCCAGACGGATTTGCTCAGGGTCCTGCAGGAGAAGGAGATCACGCGCGTCGGGAGCACGCAGCCGATCAAGGTCGACTTCCGCTGCATCGCCGCCACGCATCGCGATCTCGAGGGGCTCGTGGAGGAGGGGAGCTTCCGCGCGGACCTCTACTACCGGCTGAACGTCTTCCGGATCGAGATCCCGCCGCTGCGGGACCGGACCGAGGACATCCCCCTCCTCGCCGAGAGCTTCGTGAGGCGCTTCGGCCTCGCGATGAGCCGCCGGATGGAGGGGATCGCCCCCGACGCGATGAAGCTCCTGCAGGAGTACGACTGGCCCGGCAACGTGCGGGAGCTCGAGAACGCCATCGAGCGGGCCATGGTCGTCGCGTCCGGCCCGCGGCTGGCCGCCGAGCACTTCGCGCTGAAGACGGCGCCGACCCCCGTCCCCACGACGCTCGAGGAGGTCGAGCGCGCCCATATCCTCAAGACGCTCGAGATCTGCCACGGCAACAAGACGCGCGCGGCCCTCGCGCTGCACATCGACCGCGTGACGCTGCACAACAAGCTCAAGAGGTACGGCTACATGAGGGACAAGGTCGCCGCCGGGTCGCGATGAGGGCGGTTCGGCTCCAGCCGGTCGGGGACGTCGAGGCGACGGAGGTCGAGACGCTGGCGGCGGGGCTCGAGGCGGTCGGCTTCCGGTGCGCCATCGCCGCCGATCGGATCGATCCCTCCTTCGCGTACCACGCGGACCGCGGCCAGTACCATTCGACTGCGATCCTCGCGCGCCTCGCCTCGTCGCCGGCGTCCGACATCCGACTCGCGGTGACGGCGGTGGATCTCTTCATCCCGATCCTGACGTTCGTCTTCGGCGAGGCGCAGATGGGTGGGCCGTGCGCCATCGTCTCGACGAAGCGGCTCGGCCAGGAGTTCTACGGGCTGCCGCCCGACGGGTCCTTGAGGAGCGAGAGGCTCCTCAAGGAGGCGCTCCACGAGATCGGACACACGCTCGGCCTGCGGCACTGCGACGACTACCGGTGCGCGATGGCCTCGTCCCACGCGGTCGAGAGGATCGATGTCAAGGAGGCGGCGTACTGCATCGCGTGCGCCGGGACCGTCCGCTCCCTCTAACGCGAAGCGGCCACCGGAACGTGGAGCACCGTCCGCACGGCGGGCGGGCACTCCAGCGTGTTCTTCAGCGTGCAGAGGTTCACCGCCCGCTCGATCGGTGCGAGGTGCCGCTCCTCGACGGCGGCCGGGAGGCGGACCTCGATCCGGATCTCGCCGAGGCGCCTCGGCTCCTCGGCGTGCCCCGCCTCGATGACGACGCTCAGGCCGCTGAAGGGGAGCCCGCGGGACTTCAGATAGCTGACCGCGAAGACTCCCGCGCAGGCGCCGAGGCTTCCGGCAAAGAGCACCGGTGGAGAGGGGAGCGGATCGCGGCTCGGTGCGACGATCCTCCCTTCGCTCACGATCGTGTAGCGGGCCTCCTGATCGAAGACGACCTCGACGCGCATGGACTCTCCTTCACGCATCCTTCAGCGCTTGAAGGGCCTGGATCGCCTCGCGGCGAACGATGTAGGCCCGATCCCAGTCGGTCTCCTCTCCCCGGGTGACGAGCTTCTCGAGGAGGACGCGGAGGTGGTGGACCATCTCCGCGTCGAGGTATCCGCGCCCGGCGAGCTTGCCGAGGCTGCGCGCCGCCTTCGCGCGCACCGCGGGCTGGACGTCCGAGGCGGCGCGGCAGAGGGCCTCGAAGATCTCGCGTCGTCGCCTCGGGGTGAGGGCGTCGGGGGGCACGGCCTCGACGATTTTCCCGAGCGCCCGCGCCGCGCTGTCGCGGACCTCCTTGTCGGGGTGCATGAGCGCCCCCACCACCTCGGGGAGCGCCTCGTGGACCGCTTCGGAGCGGATCTTCCCGATCGCGTAGAGGGCGAACGACCGGCTGTACGAGTCCTCGGCGGTCGCGAGGACGCGCCGCAGCGGGAGAAGCGACGGCGCGCCGATCCTGCCGAGGACGCGCGCGATGTGCAGGTGGCTCTTGATGTCCGACCCCTCGATCAGGTGGATGAGGAGAGGGATGAGGGGCTCGCCGGCCTGCGCCAGCGCCTCCTCGGCCGCCTCGATCGCAGGCTCGAGGTCGGGGCGATCGAAGACGTCCACGTAGAAGAGGCCGCAGAGGGCCTCGGCGACTTTCCTCACGTCGGCCCCCTGGAGCGAGGGGAGCCGTTCTCCCAGGCGCACGACGCTCCGGAGCACGTCGTCGACGTCCTCTGCGGCGAGGGCCTCGATGAGGGCGTGGAGCTCGGGGGCGGTCATGGCGCGCTCCTTCCGTCAGGCTCTCGCGGGCCGCCCCGCGATCTGGTCGATCTCGGTCTCGAGCATCGCGACATGGTCCTCCTCCTCGGCCGCGAGCTCGCGGCATATCTCCCGCTCGGCCCCTTCGGGGAGCTCCCGGGCGCGGAGCTGGAAGTGATCGCGCGTGCGGCGCTCGAGCTGGAGCGCCCGCTCGTAGAGGGGCAGCATCTGTCCCGTGATGTCGTCGAAGTCGATCCCCGAGAAGAGCCGCGCGGCGAGGAGCCGCTCGGCGTCCTCGGGAAGGCGCAGGACCTCGGGGTCGAGGTGGACGTGGTACTTCGTCTCGATCTCGCGAAGATGATCCTGCTCGTTCAAATAGAGCTGCTCGAAGAGGGCGCGGACCTCCGGCGACCGGGCCGGCTCCCGTCCGAGCTGGTAGAACTGGTACATGTTCACCTCGAACTGCATCGCCTCCTCGACGACCCTCAAGCTCTGCGCCTCACCGGCGCCGTAGGGCGTCATCAGGACGTTCTCGCCCCCGCAGAGGAAGCACCGTCCGTACGGGACCACGAACCCCGTCGAGCGCTTGCCGCACTTGCGGCACTTCCACGTGTGCCGGATCTCGGCGCAGCAGATCGCGTCGTCGTCCAGCGGCTCACGGCATTTCGGGCAGGTCGAGGCCATCGCGAGTCTCCTCCGTCAGGGGGCGACCGGGCGACCGGAGGCCGCCTCGATCGCTTCTCCCGCCGCTTCGGCCGGGCCGCCGTCCCCGGAGGCGCTCCCGCCCGGGGACACTCCGAGGTGCCGGAGCATCGCCTTCGCCGCGCGCCGCCCCGCTCCCATCGCAAGGATGACCGTGGCCGAGCCGGTGACGATGTCGCCGCCCGCGTAGACGCCCGGGATGTTGGTCTCGCCCGTCGCCTCGTCGACGACGAGGTATCCCCACTTGTTGGTCCGGATCCCGGGGGTCGTCTGCGCGATGACGGGGTTCGCCCGCGTGCCGAGGGCGCAGATCACCGTGTCGACGTCCACCTCGAACTCGGAGCCGGGGACGGCGACTGGCCTGCGCCGCCCCGACTCGTCGGGCTCGCCGAGCTCCATGCGGATGCACGTCATCCCTTTCACCCACCCCTTGCCGTCGTCGAGCACCGCCACGGGGTTGGTGAGCCAGCGGAAGACGATTCCCTCCTCCATCGCGTGATGGAGCTCCTCGGCACGGGCGGGGCACTCCGCGCGGCTGCGCCGGTAGACGACGGTCACCGATTCGGCCCCCATGCGCAGCGCGACGCGCGCGGCGTCCATGGCGGTGTTGCCGGCCCCGACGACGGCGACGCGGCGTCCCATCCCGACGGGGGTGTCGTAGAGGGGCTGCCGGAATCCCTGCATGAGGTTCACGCGCGTCAGGAACTCGTTGGCCGAGAAGACGCCGTTGAGCGCCTCGCCCGGGACGCCCATGAATCGGGGGGAGCCCGCTCCGGTCGCGACGAAGACGGCGTCGAACCCGCGCTCCCCCATGAGCTGCGGGATGGTGAAGAGCTTGCCGATAATCGTGTCGAGCTCGATCCTCACGCCGAGGCGCTTCAGGTTCTCGATCTCGACGTCGATGGTGTCGTTGGGAAGGCGGAACTCGGGAATCCCGTACTTCAGCACGCCGCCCGCCACGTGCAGCGCCTCGTAGATCGTCACGTCGACCCCGGCCTTGGCCAGGTCGCCCGCGCAGGCGAGCCCCGCCGGGCCGCTCCCGACGATCGCCGCGCGCTTCCCCGTGAGAGGGGCCTTCGTCTCCTCGTCCCACCCCCGGCCGACCGCGAAGTCCGCGACGAAGCGCTCGAGCCTGCCGATCGCCACCGGCTCGAGCTTGCCGCCGACGACGCAGTTCGCCTCGCACTGCGTCTCCTGCGGGCAGACGCGGCCGCAGACCGCGGGGAGGCCGTTCGCCTCCTTGAGCACGCGGTACGACGCGGCGATGTCCTTGCGGGAGAGGGCGGCGATGAAGGCCGGGATGTCGATCTCCACCGGACAGCCGGGAACGCACTTCGGCTTCCTGCACTGGAGGCAGCGATCGGCCTCGAGGAGCGCGAGGTCGAGGGAGTACCCGAGGTTGACCTCCTCGAAGTTGTGCGCCCGGACGTCGGGGGGCTGCTCGGGCATCCTCATCTTGGTCGGGCCGACGGTGCGAATCGTCTTCACGGCGGGCTTCACCCCCGGCGGCAGCGGGGGCATGGGCTCGGGGGCGGCCGGAAGCGCGCGGCACCTCGAGACGGCCACGGCCGGATCCGATCCGCCGGCGCCGAAGCTCCGGAGCGCGGCCGCCTCGCGGCCGAAGCGATCCATCGCCTCGCGCTCCTCGCGCTCGAAGCGCTTCTGCCGCAGCATCAGCTCGTCGAAGTCCACGCCGTGCCCGTCGAAGTCGGGGCCGTCCACGCACGCGAACTTCATGTCGCCGCCGACCGAGACGCGGCACGAGCCGCACATCCCGGTCCCATCGACCATGATCGAGTTGAGCGAGACGAAGGTGCGGATTCCCATGGGGCGCGTCACGTGCGCGCAGGCCTTCATCATGACCAGGGGACCGATGGCGATGACGAGCTTCACGTCCGGGTGCTTGCCGAGCACGGCCTTGAGCGCGTCGGTGACGAACCCCTTCATGCCGGCGGAGCCGTCGTCGGTCGCCACGATCATCTCGTCGCTGAAGGAGGCGAACTTCTCGCGCCAGAAGATCCGGTCGGCGCTCCTGAACCCGATGATGGAGATGGTCGTGTTTCCGGCCAGCTTGTGAGCCCGGAGCTGGGGGAAGACCGGGGCGACCCCGAGGCCGCCGCCGACGAGGACTACCTTGCCGAGGGGCCGAGCCTCGCTCGCGACGCCCAGGGGCCCGATGAAATCCAGGATCTCCGCCCCTTCGGGAAGGGCCATCATCTGGTGCGTCGTCTTGCCGACGGCCTGGACGACGACGCTCACGGTCCCGGCGTCGACGTCGTAGTCGGCGACGGTGAGGGGGATGCGCTCCCCCGTCTCGTCGATCCTCACCATCAGGAAGTGCCCGGGGCGGGCGGCGCGCGCGACATCGGGCGCCTCGATCTCCCAGAGAAAAGTTCCGGGGCCGAACTGGTCGCGCCTGACAATCCTGAACACGCCGTCTCCTGGCCCGAAACGCGTGCGCCATATGGCGCACGCGCGGCCGCGACTGCGGCCTGGGGCGCATCCCGCGGCCCCTTCACGGTGGTCGATCCCCCGAGGGGGCGGGCTCCGATCGGGGGTTCGCAAAGTCCGTGCCCCGGCCGGTTCCGGTCGGGGGCGGGCCCCGGCTCCGCGGCCGGCTCCCCGATCGAGGCGCCACTCAACGACCGCGGCGATTCGGCGCAAGCCTTTTGCAATAGACTCGCGGTCGAACTGACCGGGGGGAGATCGCATGGCGGTCCGGATCGGGTTGATGGGGTTCGGAAGGATCGGCCGCAACATCTTCCGGATCCTCGCGAGCCAGCGGGATGTCGAGGTCGCGGCGATCAGCGACGTGGCCGAGCCGCAGGCGCTCGAGTACCTGCTCAGGTTCGATACCGTCTTCGGGCGCTATCCCGGCGCCGTCGAGGCGCACGAAGGCCGCCTGATCGTCGACGGCCGATCCATCCCGCTCCTCGCCGGGCGGGACCCCGGCGACGTGCGCTGGTCGGATCACGGGGTCGAGGTCGTCATCGAGGCGACCTCCCGCCCGCGCTCGAGGGCGGAGATGCAGCGCCATCTCGACGCCGGCGCGGCGCGCGTCATCCTCTGCGTGCCCATGAGCGACGAGCCCGATCTCACCGTCGTCGTGGGCGTCAACGACGGCGATCTGAGACCCTCTCATCGCATCGTCTCGAACGCGTCGTGCACCGCGCATTGTCTGGCCCCCGTGGCCTCGGTTCTCCACGCGAGGTTCGGGATCCGGAGGGGCTTCGCCACCGCCATCCACGCCTACACGAACGCCCAGCGGCTGGCGGACGTCCCGGCCGGCGACCTGAGGCGCTCGCGCGCCGCCGCCGAGAACATCATCCCCGCCGACACCCGGGCCCACGAGCTCGTCATGAGGCTGATCCCTGGTCTCGCGGGGAGGCTCGGCGGCCTCGCCGTGAACGTCCCGGTCCCCGACGGCAGCGTCGTGGACTTCGTCGCGCAGCTCGAGAGGCCGGCCGACGCCGCCGCCGTGAACGCCTCGATCCGTGAGGCGGCCGCGTCGTCGCTCCAGGGGGTGGTCGCGTACGAGACGGAGCCGATCGTCAGCAGCGACGTGATCGGCGACCCGCACTCGGCGATCTTCGATTCGCTGGCGACCATGGCCCTCGGCGGAGACCTCGTGAAGGTGCTCGCGTGGTTCGACAACGGGTGGGGGTACGCGAGCCGCGTGGTCGATCTCGTGAAGAAGCTGGCCGCCCTCGGCGCCGCGGAGCCGGCGCGATGACCCCGCGGATCGCCGTCAACGGGTTCGGCCGCATCGGGCGCAGCGTGCTCCGGATCCTCTCGGGGCGGGGGAGCGCGGAGGTCGTCGCCATCAACGACATCTCGAGTCCCGAACAGCTCGCTTATCTCCTCAAGTACGACACGGTGATGGGGACGTTCGATCGCGACGTCGAGTCGCGGGAGGGGAGCCTCGTCGTCGGCGGCCGCGCGATCCGGCTCCTGTCGGAGAAGGATCCCGGACGCCTCCCCTGGAAGGAGATGGAGATCGACGTCGTCGTCGAGGCGACGGGGCGCTTCCGGAAGCGCGCCGAGATCGCGCGCCATCTCGAGGCGGGCGCCCGGAAGGTGATCCTGACCGTTCCGGCGAAGGACGCGATCGACGCGACCGTCGTCATCGGCGTGAACGATGCGTCGCTGTCGCCGTCGCACCGGATCGTCTCCAATGCGTCCTGCACCACGAACTGCCTCGCCCCGGTGGCGAAGGTGCTCGACGAGACGTTCGGCATCGAGCGCGGCATGATGACGACGATCCACGCGTACACCAACGACCAGCGCCTCGCGGACGTCCCGCACAAGGATCTCCGGCGCTCGAGGGCCGCGGCGGAGAACGTCATCCCGACGACGACCGGCGCCGCCCAGGCCGTGGGGCAGGTCCTCCCGCAGCTCGCCGGCCGGCTCGACGGCATGGCGGTGCGGGTCCCCGTCCCCGACGGCTCGCTCGTCGACTTCGTCGCCATCCTGAAATCGCCCGCGACGCGCGACGCGATCAACGAGGCGATGCGCCGGGCGGCCGCGGGCCCGCTCTCGGGGATTCTCGAGTACAGCGCGGCGCCCCTGGTGTCGAGCGACGTCATCGGCAACCCGCACTCGAGCATCTTCGATTCGCTCTGCACGCAGGTCATCGATCGTCACGCCGCCAAGGTGGTCTCGTGGTACGACAACGAGTGGGGGTACTCGTCCCGGGTCGCCGATCTGATCGATCGCATCGCCCGGAACTGACGCGAGGAGGAGGATGGGAATGCCGGATCCGATCAGCCGGCCGCGCCGGCGCTTCGTCAACTGGCTCCTGGGCACCGGAGCGGGGTCGCTCGTCGCCGCCATCGTCTACCCGGTCGCGCGCTACGTGAGCCCCCCCCGACGTCCCGGAGGCGCAGACCTCGCGCGTGCTCGCCGCGAAGCTCTCCGAGCTGGGGGCGGGAGGATGGAAGATCTTCAAGTTCGGCAACGATCCGGGGATTCTCGTCCGCACGGCCGAGGGGGATGTTCGCGCGTTCAGCGCGACGTGCACGCATCTGGAGTGCACGGTCCAGTTCCGGAAGGATCTGGGGCAGATCTGGTGCGCGTGCCACAACGGCACTTACGATCTCAATGGACTGAACGTGGCCGGGCCGCCTCCGCGCCCCCTGACCAGGTTCTCCGTCAACGTGAGCGGCGACGATGTCTACGTCTCCAAGGCCTGACGCGGCGCGCGGGCCGGACGCGGCGCGCGGCGGCATCGGCCGCTGGCTCGAGGAGCGGCTCGGCTGGAGCGGCCTCTGGGAGCTTGCCCGCCACAAGACCGTCCCCGTCCACCGGCACAGTCTCTGGTACTACCTCGGCGGGATGACGCTCTTCTTCTTCCTCGTGCAGATCGGGACCGGGATCCTCCTGATGCTCTACTACCGGCCCAGCGCCGAGGAGGCGTACGAGTCGGTGCAATTCTTAATGACGCGCGTCCCCTTCGGATGGCTCGTCCGCTCCATCCACTCGTGGAGCGCCAACCTCATGGTCGGGGCCGCGGCGGTGCACCTCCTTTCCGTCTTCTTCCTGAAGGCGTACCGCAGGCCCCGCGAGCTGACGTGGATCAGCGGAGCGCTGGTCTTCTTCCTCGCGATGGGGTTCGGATTCTCCGGATACCTCCTGCCGTGGAACACGCTCGCCTACTTCGCCACGAAGGTCGGGACGGACATCGCGGGGACGATCCCGGTGGCCGGGGGATTCCTCCTCCGCTTCCTGCGCGGAGGCGATCGCGTGACCGGCGGCACTCTCTCGAGATTCTACGGCTGGCACGTCGCGATCCTCCCGGCCATCACCGCCTCCCTCGTCGGGCTCCATCTCGCGCTCGTGCAGAAGCACGGGATGAGCGTTCCCCCGGACGCCGAGGACCGGCCGAGCGGGCGCACGATGCCCTTCGTGCCGAACTTCCTCCTGCGGGATCTCTTCGGGTGGACGCTTGCGCTCGCGGCGCTCGCGGCCCTCGCCGCGTACGCGCCGTGGGAGCTCGGCGTGAAGGCCGATCCGTTCGCGCCGGCGCCCGCGGACATTCGCCCCGAGTGGTACTTCCTCTTCATGTTCGAGACGCTGAAGCTCGTGCCGGGAGGAGCCATCGGCGGCATCGAGTACGAGGCGATCGCGATCCTCGCGTTCAGCCTGGGGGGCGCCGTCCTGCTGGCGGTCCCGTTCCTCGATCGCCAGCCGGGGCGGAGCCGGACGAGCCGGGCCTTCTCCATGATGGGATGGGTGGCGCTCGCGTACGTGATCGGGATGACCGCGAAGGGTTACCACTCGATCTGGCCCGTCGTCGTCCCGCTCGCCGGACTCGCCCTCGTCCGCGCGATCGGCGCGCGCTCGGGAGCGGCGGTCCTGCTCGCGGCGACGCTGCTCCTGGCGGCGGGCGGCCCGGCCGTCGCCGCCCCGAAGGCGGACCGGCCGCCGGCGCCCGGCACGACCGGCGAGGCGGCGGCCGCGCGAGTCCAGCCGCCGGCGGATTCATGCGTGACGTGCCACGCGGCGCTCGGGGAGATCGACGAGCGTCTTTCGAAGCCCGTGAAGGGGTTCGAGCTGGACGTGCACGCCGCGAACGGGCTCGGGTGCGCGTCGTGTCACGGCGGGGATGCGGCTCCGGACAAGGCGGAGGATTCCGACGCCGCGATGGATCCGAAGAAAGGGTACGTTGGAAAACCCGCCCGCGCGAAGATCGCGGAGTTCTGCGGGCGCTGCCACGCAGACGCCGCCTTCATGAAGACGTACAGCCCCGCGGCCCGCGTGGATCAGGTGGCCGAGTACCGCTCGAGCGTCCACGGGAAGAAGAACGCGGCGGGCGACACGAAGGTCGCGACGTGCATCGACTGCCACGGCGTCCACGGCATCCTGCCCGTGGCGAGCCCGAAGTCGCCGGTCTACGCGACGAACGTCCCCTCGACATGCGGGAAGTGCCACGGAGATCCGGCGATCATCGCGGCGTACGGGCTCAAGGGGAATCCTCCGGAGGAGTGGCGGACGAGCGTCCACGCGGAGGCGCTGCTGGTGAAGGGGGATCTCTCCGCCCCGGCCTGCAACGATTGCCACGGCAATCACGGCGCCGTCCCCCCCGGGGTGAAATCACTCGCCTTCGTGTGCGGCCAGTGCCACGGGCGCGAGGCGATGCTCTTCCGCGCGTCGTTCAAGAGGCCCCTCTTCGACAAGATGGGGAAGGGGGAGTGCACCGTCTGCCACGGCAATCACGCCATCGTCCACCCGCGCGACACGCTCATCGGGACCGGGGAGGGGACGGTCTGCTCGAAGTGCCACAAGCCGGGCGACGTCTGCGATCAGCAGAGCGTGAGGATGCGCCGGGCGCTGAACGACTACGCCGGGTCCATCGCCGACGCGCACGAGGTCCTCGGCAGGGCGGAGCGGGCCGGAATGGAGGTCAGCGATGCGCTCTTCACGCTCAAGAAGGAGGGGGTGAGCGGTCTGGTCGAGACGCGGGCCCTGGTTCACTCCTTCGATCCGGATCGCCTCGTCAACCGGGCGGCCGAGGGGACGAAGACCGTGCTCGAGGCGAAGGGAGCCGGCGTCGCGGCGCTGGAGGAGCTCGAGAGACGGCGGCGGGGGCTCGCGATCAGCCTCGTCTTCGTGGCCCTGCTGCTCTGCGGGCTCTTCCTGAAGATTCGGCAGATCGAGCAGGGAGGCTGAGCCGCTAAGGGAGATCGCGATCGCGGGACGCGAGCTTGAGGAGCCGGTCCGCGTCCCGCCGCTGCGATTCGGCCTCGATCTCGGCGTGCACCTCCCGGATGAACGCGAGAGCCCGGTCGCAGCGATCGCACTCTCCGCCGAGCGTCGCGCACGGGACCCCGTCGGCCTGCGCGTCGGCGCAGGTCGGGCCGGAGGCGCTCGCAACCGCCAGCCTCACGCGGCGGGCGATGGTTCCATCGCTCTGGAGCGATGGGCTGCCGAGCATCTCGTTCAGCCGATCGAGTCCTTCCAGGATCTGGCGATGGACGTTTCGGGCCGATTCCGGTGTGGGAGTTTTCATCGGACGGTGCGCTCCTCGAATGGGGGGGCGCTCCCGCGCGTCACCCCTGCCGCAGTCCGTCGCAAACGCGATGCCGCCCTGCTCCCCGTCGAAACTGCCGCGGGGTGAGGAATTCGCGCTCCGCGCGGCCGCCGGCCGCGCGGGGGCGCGCGTCGCTGCGGGCTGCCGCGCACAGCGCGTCCGGCAGCACCCCGTGAGGCCGCGCCCAATCCGGCTCGGGCGGTGGGGCGGTTCTTGCACCTTTCTCTTCTCCGGACTCCGCCCGTCGTCCGGTGGCGTGGTCCCGCCCCGGGACCGCCGCACGATTCAGGAGGACATCATGGCGACTCGCGATCGCGTTCTCGTCGTGGACGACGAGCCGTCCCTGAGGCGGCTGTACCGCGTGGAGCTCGAGCAGGCCGGGTTCGAGGTCAGCGTCGCGGCCAGCGCCGAGGAGGCGCTCGTGCAGGTCCAGGGCGAAAGGCCGGCCGTGGTCGTGATGGACATCCGCATGCCGGGAATGGACGGGCTGGAGCTGATGTCCCGAATCCTCGCCCTCGAGCCGGGGACGCACGTCGTCCTCAACTCGGCGTACGGATCCTACCGGGATCTCTTCTCGTCGTGGGCGGCGGACGCGTACGTCATCAAGTCTTCGGACGTGCTTCCGCTCGTGAGGGAGGTCGAGCGCCTCGCGCGCCCCGCCAGGCGGCGCGGCGCCGCCTGAGGTGAGGGCCCCGGCCGGTTGGCTTCGCTACTTCTCCTCCCACTTCGTGTCCGCCTTGTCGAGGGTGCCGGTCAGGACGACGCGATACTCGCCGGTCTCGGGGTTCATCGCCTCGACCTTCGCACGTGCGGAAGTGCTGTTGAGGATCATCTCACCGACCTTGGTCCGAAGGCTCGCCGGTGACGCCGGAACATTCTCGAGCGAACGCAGATCCTGGATGTGGAATCTGGCCATCTGTTTCACCTCCTTTCGTTCTGGAATCGAACACACCTGCGGCACGAAGATCCGATCGGGGAGCAGCCGGGGCCCTCGAGGGGATCAGGTGTTACGGGTTCTCGTGTCGATCCCGCACGACAGCACGACGCGGTAGGGGCCGCGCGGCTCCATCGTGGCGGGTGCGTCGGGTTCCGCCTCTCCGGGCCGCCTGCGGACAGCGCGGAGCGTTCGGGGCGCCCTGCGGGGCGCCGGGGCTTCCCGCACGATCGACTTTGTGACGTGGGTCGTGGCGGCGCTCGTCTTCATGGCTTCCTCGAGTGACGCGGCGCCCTCGACTCGCGGGGGGGCGCCTCCTTCGGCGCGTCGGACGAGGAAACGGGCAGCAAGCAGCGTGCCGTGGCGTGAATTCGCGCCGGGCGCGGAGATCCCGGAGATCGGGGCGTCGGGACCGGAGTTTTCTGAAAGCCGATCCGAAAAGAACATCGATCCGCCCGCCGACGGTGCGCGGCGCTCCTCAAGCCGTGCGGGGAGGCGCGCAAGAGCCCGTCAGAGATACCCGAATTTCTTCATCTTGTAGCGAAGCGCATCGCGC
The DNA here is from genome assembly GCA_016195325.1 of Acidobacteriota bacterium. NCBI lineage: Bacteria > Pseudomonadati > Acidobacteriota > Acidobacteriota bacterium. The sequence continues at coordinate 11,835 of JACPZX010000017.1, read as the reverse complement.
GAGATGCTCAGGAGCCTCGCGGCGTGCGTCTGGTTCCCGCGCGTCTTCTCGAGGGCCTGCTTGACCATCTCCCCCTCCATCCGCTCGAGCGAGTAGCCCGACTCGGGGAGGCTGAAGCCGTCGCCCGCCGCGAGGTCGGCTCCCGCCGCGGGCTCGCGGATCTCCTTGGGCAGGTCGCCCAGCGACAGCTCGGCCTTGTTCTCGAGGATCATCGCGCGCTCGATGACGTTCTTGAGCTCCCTCACGTTGCCGGGCCACGTGTGCCCCATCAGGCACTGCAGCGCCTCCTCGTTGACCCCCTTCGTGGTCTTCTTGAACTCCTGGTTGAAGCCGTCGATGAAGTGCCTCACGAGGGCCGGGATGTCCTCCTTGCGATCGCGGAGCGGGGGAAGCGTGATGGGAATGACCTTGAGGCGGTAGTAGAGATCCTCGCGGAAGCTGCGGTTCCTCACAGCTTCCTCGAGATCGCGATTCGTCGCCGCGATGATGCGGAGCTTCACCGTGATGTCCTTCACGCCGCCGACGCGCTTGAACGTCTTCTCCTGCAGGAAGCGCAGGAGCTTGGCCTGGAGGAGCACCCCCATGTCGCCGATCTCGTCGAGGAAGAGGGTGCCGCCGTCGGCGAGCTCGAAGAGCCCCTTCTTCTGGAAGCGGGCGTCGGTGAAGGAGCCCCGTTCGTGCCCCATCAGCTCGCTCTCGAGGAGCGTCTCGGGGAGCGCGGAGCAGGTGATGTTCATGAAGGGCTGCCCGGCGCGATCCGAGGCGTAGTGAATCGCCTTGGCCACCAGGTCCTTGCCGGTCCCGGATTCGCCCTGGATGAGGACGGTGGTCGCCTGGCTCTTCGCGATCTTCTCGATGAGCTCCAGCACCTCGATGATCGCGCGGCTCTTGCCGACGATGTTGGTGAGGCCGTACCGCCGCTCCTGCTCCGAGCGCAGGTGCCGCACCTCGCGGCGGAGGCGGCTCGACTCGAGCGCGCGCGCGACGGTCACGACCATCTCGTCGTGGTTGAACGGCTTGTTGATGTAGTCGTACGCGCCGAGCTTGATCGCCTCGACGGCGGTGTCGACGCTGCTGTACGCCGTCATGAGGATGACGGGGATCTCCGGGTGCGCGGCCACGGTCTTCCGGAGCACGTCGAGCCCCGTCATGTCGGGGAGGCGGTAGTCGAGGACGATCAGGTCGATCGTCTCGCGGCCGAGGATTTCGATGCCGCCGGCGCCGTTCTCGGCCTCGAACACGTCGTACTGGTCCTTCTTGAGCCGCTCCTTGAGCGACCAGCGGACCAGCTTCTCGTCTTCAACGATGAGGATCGTCTCGTTCGCCATCCCGAAGGGCTCCCTCGCGCGGCCCGGCGCCGCGACGGACGGTGCGTCAAATCGCAACCGGTGTGCCACGCCGCCGACACGACGCCGCTCTTCAAGTCGTTGAATCCGCGGGGAAGTGGGCGCTTCCCGGGCGCGGAACCGCCTCCCGCAGGTGCGCAAGATAGCGCACCTGCGGGGTCTGGCTCATTTCCAGTGCTTGATCTTCGCCCGGGCGGCCGCGAAATCGAACCCCTTGAAATGGGTGCTCTTCGAGTTGTGACAGGTAACGCAGGTCTTCTCGTCGGGATCGACGAGACCCAGCGAGACCGACTTCGCTTGGGCCGCCGCGTGATCGGCGGTGTACTTCTGCTTGCTCATCACGTCCGCGGCCTTGTACAGGCTGCCGGCCCCGTGGCACGACTCGCACTGCACGCCGGCGAGATCCGCGCCGGCCGCGGCCGGCTTGCCGGCGGCGGTCGTGTGGCAGCCGACGCACTCGGGCTTCGTGCGCTCCTCCGGCTTGAGCGCCTCGAGCGCCTTCGCGTGGGGGCTTTCCGCCCACGCCTTGAACTCCGCCATGTGGCAGGCCTTGCACCTGGCGACGCCGACTGCCTGCGCGTCGGCGGCGAGAGCGGAGGCGAGCGCCGCCGCCAGGATCACCGCGACGATCCCGATCAGCCGGCCGTTGCCATGGGCTTGCATGACGCCATCTCCTTCCCGCGGGCTGTCTCCGGAACCGGGAGCGTGAGCGTGACGGTGGTGCCGATACCCGGAGCGCTGGTGAGTTGAACGGTTCCGTGGTGGGCTTCGATGATGCTGCGCACGATGGGGAGCCCGAGCCCGGTTCCGCGCGCCTTCGTCGTGAAGAATGGCTCGAACGCCCGGTCGCGGAGATCGGCGGGCATCCCCGGCCCGTCGTCCGAGAAGCCGATCTCGAGGCTCGGGCCGGCGCGCCGCGTGACGATCCGCAGCGTCCCGCCCGGCGGCATCGACTGGTAGGCGTTGATGATGACGTTCTGGAAGGCCTGCTCGAGCCGCGTGGGATCTGCCTCCACGGCGGATTCTCCGGGAGCGAACGCACGCTGGACCTTCTTCCCCTTCGCGTCGGGGCTCGAGGCGAGGGCCGCGACCGCCCGATCCAGGATCGCGTGGAGGTCGGCGGGCTGGGGAAGGAGCCGCCCCGGCCTCGCGTACGCGAGGAGGTCATCGACGATGTGCGCGATGCGCGAGACCTGGAGATCGACCTCGGCGCCCACGCCCTCGGGCAGCTCGCCCCACAGAGGGCTTCCCTTCAGCACGGCGACGGTCCCCGAGATCCCGGCGAGGGCATTCCGGACCTCGTGGGCGATCGTCGCCGCCGTCTCGCCTATCGCCGCGAGCTTCTCGGTCTGGATGAGGCGCGATTCCAGCTCCTTCTCGGCGGAGACGTCGCTGATCATCGCGGACGAGCCGATGATGGCCCCGGCCTCGTCGCGGAACACGGAGCGCGTGATCCGGACGCTGATGATGGCGCCGTCCTTCCGGACGCGGCGCGTCTCGAGGTTCCGAACGAATCCGTGGCTCCGCACCAGCTCCCGGATCCGCCCGGGCTCGCCGGACTCGATGAGATCCTTCGGAATGAGGCACGTGACGTTGCGCCCGATGATCTCCTCGGGGCCGTAGCCGTAGATCTCCTCGGCGGACCGGTTCCACGAGCAGATCCGGTCGTCGTTGTCGAGGCAGAGGATCCCTTCGCCCGCGTCCCTCACGATGTTCTCGAAGAAGACCCGCACGCGGCGCGACTCCTCGGACTGGAGCCTGAGCTGCTCCTCGTAGCCGCTGCGGTAGCGGATCAGAAGCCATGCGGTGAGGAACGACATGATCACCGCGGTGGACGCGCCGCGGAGGATGTAGAAGACGACGAGGTCCTCCGGATTCCCGGGCTTCAGGCCGGACCACTCGGCGAGCTCCCAGAGCGCGAAGATGCAGACCATGACGACCGCCAGGGTCGCCACCATCCTCCGGATGCTCGTCGCCGCCATCGCGTCTCCCTGAGGCACGGTTCCGCCGGACCCAAGGCGCCGAAAGGGCAACCGTTGTGCCACGCAAGGGATCCCGGGTCGCACCGGCTCGAGCCCTGATTGCAACGAGTTGGGAAGATCGATCCCCGCGAAGGGGGGGATCCGATGCGCGGTTCAGCGCATCTGCGGGGAAGAGCGCATGCTCGTCGGCGCGGGAAGCCAGATGACGAACCGGGAGCCCGACGCGCTCGTGAGATCGAGAGTGAGCGTCCCGTCGTGGCTCTCCGCGATTTTCCTGGAGATGGCGAGGCCGAGCCCGGTCCCCGATCGCCGTGTCGAGAAGAAAGGCTGGAAGATCGTCTCGGCGAGGTCGGCCCGGACTCCGGGGCCGTCGTCCTCGACGGCGATCTGGAGGCCGCCGGCGGGCGGGCGCTTCGCGGAGATCCTGATGTTCCCCTTCCCTCCCATGGCCTGGGCGGCGTTCAGGACGAGGTTCACGAGAACCTGCTGGACCTGCGCGCCGTCCATGGGGAAGGGGGGAAGGGCGCGGTCGCCGCCGAACGTGACGCGGACGTGCTTCATCAGCGGATCGTCGGCGAGAAGGCGCGCCGTCGTCCGGATCAGGTCCATGGGATCGACGTCGGATCGCGAGGGCGTGGCGGGGCGGGCGTAGATGAGCAGGTCGTTGACGCGCTCGTCGAGCCGCCGGATCTGGCCGAGGATCTCGGCGACGATCGCCTGCTTCGGATCGTCGCGAGGGAGGTCGCCGGAGAAGACCTGGATCGCGCCGCTGATGGCGGCCAGCGGGTTCCGCGTCTCGTGCGCGATGACGGCCGCCACCTCGCCGATCGACGCGAGGCGCTTGAAGGTCGCGTTCTGCTCGGTCTGGAGGATCTTCCGGAGCCAGTCGACGCGGTACGTCTCGAGCATCAGCGCGAGGGAGACGTCGAGCACCCGGGCGTACGCGACCTGGATCGCAACCGCCTTCGCCGCCGCGCGCGGCTTCCCGCGGAGCAGGATCCCGCCGAGGTGCTCGCGAAAGACGTTCATCCCCGTGACCATGAACGACTGATCGAGGCCGACCGCGACGTGGCGCGCCCCGATCGCGGCCTGGAGGACCGCGAACTCCTCGTCGTGGGGCCCCCGCAGCGTGCGCTCCAGCCAGACCGCGAGCGTGGCCTTCAGCCGCTCGACCTGGGCCCGTCCGCCCACGAGCACCCGCACCGCCTCGGCGTCCTCCTCGATGCGGGCGTAGAAGTCCTCGATGATCTCGGGAATTCTCGGCCGGACCTCCGTCAGGAACTTCGCCACGAGGGCGGAGTCCTCGTCGGTGAGCCCGACGTACGCCTTCACGCGCGCGCACAGCGTCGCCGGGTCGGGCCCGTACGCGTCGGCGGCAATCGCCGCCGGCGCCCGGGCCGGCCGGGGAGGGGCCGCTCGCTGAGACCTCTGACGGTTCATCCGATCGCAGTATAAGAGAACGATTCCGTTCGCGTCACGTCCGCGGTGCGGCGACCCTCCCGGCCGCGTCGGGTGCGGGCCGAGGCGCCGCCGGTTCGAGCCCGGAGCCCACCGCGGCCATCGTGGCCTCGTACTCGAGCGGGTGCTCGTGCTTCATCTCGTCGAGAGAGATGCGCCCGTCGATCCACGTGCGGTTCATGGGGAACGCCCCCGGCCGCAGGTGAACCTGGTACATGTGCCAGATGATGATGGCGAGGAACGCCAGGATCGCCTCGTACGAGTGGACCACGCGCACGAAGTCGAAGACGTAGCGCGGGAAGAGCGCCATGGTCGCCTCCTCGAACCAGAGCATGAGGCCGGTGACGGCCATGAGGAGGCTTCCCCAGACCACCGCGAGGTACTCGAACTTCTCGATGAAGGTGTACCGGCCGTACTTCGGATGCGACCGCGGGAGTCCGATCCGGAACCGGCCGAGAAGCCGGCGCCCCCTGCGCGACGCGCGGAGCCGCCCCGGAATGTGGAGCTGCCAGCTCAGCGTCGAGGCGGCGTCCTGCAGATCCTTCGTGCCGGGAAGCAGCGCCTTGAAGTCCCGGTTTCCCCTCGCGGAGAGGAGGACGTAGAGGAGATGGAACCCGCACAGCCCCATCAGAGAGACGCCGGCGACGCGGTGGACGATCCCCCTCCACCGGAAGACGTCGCCCGCGGCGAGGACGCTCTTCAGCCACGGGCCGGGGTTCATCATCATCGGGAGACCGGTCACGACCAGCACCGTGAAGGTCGCGATGAGCACGGCGTGCTGGATTCGCTGGGAGAGAGGCATCCTCAGGACGGCGCGTGGCTCGCTCACGGCCGGGCTCCGGGCCGCTCGCGCCGGTGGCGCCGGCGGAAGCGGAAGTCGGCGATCATGAAGACGAGGAAGACCGACATCATGCCGCCGATCGCCGAGAGGTAGAAGCGGCGGGCGACGTACGTGACGCGGTTGTCCTCCCACCGGTCGCCGAGGTGCACCTTTCCGACGGCGAAGTTCTTCCCCGCCTGCTCGTGGCAGCGGCCGCACGTCGCCGGCAGGTTGTCGTGGGCGATCGTCGAGCGGGGATCGCTCGACGGGAGGATCCGGTGCACGCCGTGGCACGTCGCGCAGTTCGCGACGGCCCGGTCGCCGTACGCGTTCGCGAGGCCGTGGAAGCTGTCGCGGAAGGTCTGCATCCGGGCTGCGGGGATGTCGTACTTGCGCGCCACCTCGGCGTCGTCGTGGCAGCTCGCGCACGTCATCGCCTGGGCCTGCGAGTTGACGGGAGAGCCCGGGTCCTGCGTCATCTGGATCGCATGGCCCCCGTGGCAGGTGAGGCATGTCGGGACGTCGCTGTTCCCGGCCGCGAGCTCCTGGCCGTGGATCCCCTCGCCGTACTCGCGGGCGATCGCCTCGTGACACCTGCCGCACATCGAGGAGAGCATCGGCCCGCGCCGCGCGCTCGGAAGGGCAGCGGCGCGCGCGATGCCGTGCGAGCCGTGGCAGTCCGCGCAGGCGGGAGGGTGTTTTGCCGAAGCCGGAACCTCGTGGCACCCCGTGCAGTCGACCGGATTGGGTTTCGCGTGCGGGAAATCCTTCACCTCCGCCAGGTCGGCATGACAGGAGGTGCACGCAAGGCCGGCCGCTCCGTGGACCGACTTCTCGATCGCCGGGGCCACGTCGTGGCAGTCCGCGCAGGGAGAAGCTCCCGCGGATTCAGCGCTCCGGGCGAGGCCGCCACCCGTGACGGCCAGGACCGCCGCGGCGACGGCGGCGAAAGCGGACACTCGTGGAATCGATCGGAAACTCATCGTCGGGACGGCTCCGATGAGGTGTTCAGCAACACACGTACCAACCCCGCGCCGATCACGGGCGGCCCCGCCCGCCGTGGCACACGGGATGCAGTCGGGACGGGTGGAGTTCGGAGACGAAGGAGAGGTTGGCCATGACTGACGACGCCAGGATTCAGGAGAAGCTGGGAGAGCTAAGGCGCCTCGTGCGCTCCGGCAAGGAGCGGCTCGCGACGCACTCGCCGGTGTGGGCCGTCTACCTCGCGGGCGAGACGCTCCGCGCGATGGGTCAGGTTCTCGACGAGATGGACGAGGAGACGCCCCCTTCGACCAGGGACTTCGGCCGTCCGGCGCGCAAGGTGGGCTGAGGCGGGCGGGGAGGTGTGACCATGGACACGATCCGGCTGGCGACGGAGGGAGGGGCCCGCGGACTTCGCCGGGCTCTCGCGGCGCAGCGGGCGATCGAATCGGCGGTGAAAGGCGCCCGCGTGGCCACCGTGATCTCATCCGGCCTGACGTCCCTTCGCGACGGCACGGCGGACGCGGCGGTCCTCCGCGCGGCGGATCCGGCGCTCGACTCCCGCGAGGGGGCCGTCCTCGTCGCGGTGCTCTCAGGGCGTGACGCCCGGTATCGGTGCGTCTCCAGATCCCGGCCGGCGCTCTCGCTCCTCCTGCCCGGGGCCAGGGTGGCCGCCGCGGACGACGTCGCGCTCGCCCAGATGCGCGCCGCCCACCCGCTCCTTCGACTCGAGAGGATTGGGGATCCGGCGGCGCTTCCGGAACAGTTGCGGCACGGCGAGTGGGCCGCGGCGTGCCTTCCCGTCGACGCCTTCGACGGGGGAGCCTTCTGGGGGCTGAGAGTCGAGACGATGGAGGTGGAGGAGATCCTCCCGCCGGCCGGCCAGGGGGCGATCGCGCTCCTCGCGGCCCGGTCCGACGCACGGGTCCGCGAGGCGCTCCGATCGCTCGACGATCGCGACGCCCGCCGGTGCGTCGACGCGGAGCGGACCTTCGTGAGGGAATCCGGCGACGTTCCCGGCACGGTCGCCGCGGCGCACGCGATCGTCCGGGACGGCCGGCTCGAGCTTTGCGCCCTCATCGCGGAGGAGGACGGCCGGTGGATCGCACGGGATGCCGCGGAGGCCGAGAGCGTCTTCGGCGAGATCCTCGCGCGCGAAGTGGCCGACTCGTGCGGCGAGGCCGCGGCGCGGCTGTCCCGGGCGGGCCCGGGCTTGAAGCGAGCAGCTTCCTTCTGAGAATGGAGACGCCATGACCGAGCCGATCGTCTACTTCCGTGAATCGTTCCTCCCCGAATCCGGGGCGAGAATCCCGCTCCTCACGCACGGCCTCCAGTACGGCACCGGCGTTTTCGAGGGGATTCGCGCCTACGCCGACGCCGCGACGGGCGACATCCGCCTCTTCCGCGCCACCGATCACTTCGAGAGGATGGCGCGCAACGTGAGGTTCCTGAACATCACTCTTCCCCACGCCCCGGCACAGCTCACCGCGATCGCGGCCGAGCTGATCCGCCGCAACACGCTCCGAGGGGACGTCTACATCCGGCCCATCGCGTTCAAGGCGGCGACGAAGATCGGCGTCGGCCTTCCGGCCGAGGACGCCTTCGCGATGATGGCCGTCCCGATGGGGGACTACCTCGACACGCAGAAGGGGCTGCACTGCGGCGTCAGCTCGTGGAGGCGCCTCCAGGACAACTCCATCCCCTGCCGGGCGAAGATCTGCGGCGCCTACGTCAACTCGTCGCTCGCGGCCCAGGAGGCGCGGGATCGCGGGTTCGACGAGGCGATCTTCCTGAACGAGGCGGGGCGCGTCGCCGAGGGGAGCGCGATGAACATCTTCCTCGTGCGCTCCGGCGGGCTTGTGACCCCGGACGTCTCGCAGGGGATCCTCGAGGGGATCACGCGCGACACGGTGATTCGCCTCGCCCGGGAAAGGGGAGTGCTCACCGAGACGCGCTCGGTCGATCGCGCCGAACTGTACGTGGCCGACGAGGCGTTCCTCTGCGGGACGGCGGCCCAGATCGCGCCGGTCACCCGCATCGACGGCCGCGCGGTGGGTGACGGGTGCACGGGCCCGATCACGGCCGGGCTTCGCGAGCTGTACGAGAACGTCGTGCGGGGGAGGTCGGCGAGGCACATCACGTGGCTGCACTCGATCAAGAAGGACGCCGTCCGGCCCGTGCCCGTCGAGATCGCCGTCTAGGATCGCGCCGCCCCTCTGATTCCTTGTTTTCGCGACGCTCCGGGAATAGTCTCGGGGTATGAGTCTCGGCGCGGCGCCTCACGGGGTCTCGTACGCGATCGACGGCTTCGGTGCCCTCACGGTTGGCCCGGCCTGCGGGTCGGGAGGGCCGCTCGCCGTGTTTGCCGCAGAAGGTAGCGACGTTAGACGGGCGCGGCGTCGCCGTCTAAGCCACCAAGAGGAGCGAGGCGCTGCTCGCGGCATCCCCTGTGCCCTCAAGTGTTTTCCCGGCGACGCGGCGGAGGACTGCCTGGAAATTCCCGTATTAGACGGCAGGACCAGAACGTCTAAGACGCCAATGGCAGCCGTTATTCGGGACCTGTCTAATTAGAGTTGGGCGTGCATGAAATGACGAGGGTAGAGTGCACCTCCGATTCGTAATCCTTGCGGCGATGCTCGGGTGCCTGAATTGCGCCCACTCGCGACCGGAACGTAGCATGGAGTCCGACTACCCGCGACCGCACTGTCTTGCCGAGGCGGCGCTCGAACAACAACTCACAGAAGATGAATCTAGAGAAACGCTCGACGATCCTAGGGAAGATGGACCTACACAGGAAGAGCTCATGGCAAGCCTGGGGCGTTATCTTACCAAGGCCCGTGAGACGCTCCCCGTTGCACGCAAGAAGTTTCTCCAAGGGTTGCCGTCGTGCGGCTTGTTTGCCGTCGTCCGACGCACCCCATATTTGGGCGCGATGCCGTCGGAAGACCTCGCGAACACGTGGGTTGCCGAGTTCTACATCGTCGACGGGCTTTCACCCGGAACGGTATGGGGTCACCTGTGGATGAGCGTCCACCCACCTGAGTTGGTCAACAATGTCGTCGGTTTTCCCGATTCTGAGGTTGTAGATTGGCTCATTGTAAATCCGGATGGCAGCATCGAAGGAAACTGGTGGAGACAATGGGCGCAGGATCGACGCGACGGTAAGGTCCCTTGACAGACGTGACGCCCAACAACAGCGTGAAGCGGACGCGCTCATCGCACGTGGCAGCGGTCGTCGCTCGGCGGCGCGCCGCTTACGCTGAGCGTTGGGCGCACAAGGTGAAGAACGAAATGCGGGACAGTCGGTGACAACGTTCGCCTTTTCCACTGCGGCCTCTGTGCTCGCCTTTGCAACTGCCATCTACTACGCGTGGGTAACCATCGAGACGCGTCGAAGCAACGCGTCGATTGGCCAAGCGCAACATGCAGCCCGAGACCCTCATCGTTTGGAGCTGCGGCGGCGCTCGTGGAACGCGATGGGCTCCGCTGGTCTGTGTCTTCTCCTTGGGATAGCGTTCGCCATGTTCTCCAGCGCAGTGGCCGTCCTTGAGAATGCGGACCTGAGTGGAATCGAACGTAGCCTGGAGCTGCGTGTTGTCTTGAGCGGAACAGGCTTTGCGTGGCCGCCGTGCGGATCCAGCCAGGCGCGCTCGCCGACCAACAGCGCGACATCTGCGGCTGGGCGGACATCAGGTGTATCGTCGGAATCGACGGCCGAGCTGAACCTGCCTCCATCATGGTCGTGCGGGCGACGCACCGACCCATCGGTGAGTCTGGAGCAAGCGCGATTGCGCAGTCTATCTTTCGGCCAGCCGTCCGCCGCGGCCATACCGTTCGGCAACGCACCGCACAGCGCATCTCGTTCACCGTTGACCCGGCGCCGGGGCACACCGCCCGGACGGCGGCAACGCAGCGGGCGCTCAGCCTCCCCTTGCATGCCGTCACCCATGCTGTTATACTGAACCGTATGGTGCAGTATAGCCAAACCCACTTCGATGCCTCTTTCGGCGCGCTCTCGCACGCCACCCGACGCGGCGTTCTGGAGCAACTCGGGCGTGCGGACGCTTCGATCACGGCCCTTGCCGAGAGGTTCCACATGTCCCTCACGGGCATGAAGAAACATGTAGGCGTCTTGGAGCAAGCGGGGCTCGTCACCACGGAGAAGGTCGGGCGCGTGCGGACCTGCAAGCTCGGGCTGCGCGGACTGGAAGAAGAGGCGGCATGGATCGAGAGGTACCGCCAGCTCTGGAGCGTACGCTTCGACGAGTTGAACAACGTTGTCGAGGAATTAACACGGAAGGAGAGAGTCGATGGACGAAAGAAGAGAAAGTGAGGCCACCCCCACGAAGAACCACACGACGGTGGAACGGAAGTCCGAGCTCGAACTCGTCGTCACACGAACCGTAAACGGTCCCGCGCGCCTCGTGTTCGAGGCGTGGACCAAGGCAGAACTATTCAGGAGGTGGTGGGTACCAAAGTCGTATGGGCTGACCCTGCTTTCCTGCGAAATGGATGTTCGCGCTGGGGGGCAGTATCGTTTGGTGTTTCGCCACGAAGATTCGACGATGGAGTTCTTCGGCACGTACCTCGAAGTGACACCGCACTCACGCCTCGTTTGGACCAATGAGGAAGGAGACAACGGCAAGACCATCACCACGGTGACCTTCGAGGGAAACGCCGGCAAGACGTTGTTGGTCGTGCACGATCTCTATCCGTCGAAAGAAGCGCTTGACTCCGGATCGACGGGCGCGTTGCCCGAGACGCTCGACCAACTCGACGAGCTTCTCGTGAGCCTGGGATCGAGCACAGAGACAAAGTGACGCAGCCAATCCATAACAGGCCCGGAACCCGTGTGCGCGTACGTCGCGAGCCAAGGAGTGTTTAGATGAAACGGAATGACACCAGCATGTGGACAACAGCTTTCCTCCTGATGACGCTCGTGGCGGCTGACGCGTCGGCCCAGCAGGTGCCAATGACCGGCTACGCGCCAATCAACGGACTCAACATGTACTACGAAGTCCACGGTGGCGGCGAACCGGTGGTGTTGCTTCACGGCGCGTTCATGACCATCACCAACAACTGGACCGGGTGGATCGGCGAACTCTCCAAAACGCGGAAAGTAATTGCCGTCGAAATGCAGGGTCACGGCCGGACGGCGGACGTCCCACGAGATTTCACCTACGAAAACCTCGCCGATGACGTGGCGGCACTGCTCAATTATCTCAAGATCCCGCGAGCGGACCTTATC